>JADGHC010000132.1 GCA_019689655.1 Microbispora sp. | reverse complement strand
TACGCGAGCAGGGCTACGGCGGCTTATTTCAGGCTGCTCATGGCCGGGGATCTGGCGTGTTCGATCGCTGCCTTCGGCGTGGTCGAGGGGACCCGGCTCGCGCTCGGCGCGTTCATTCCCGTGGTGGACCTGCTCTTCGGCGTTACGTTGACCATTCTGTGGCCCGGTGTCCTGAGCCTCGTCGGCAGCTATCGAGGAAGCGCGCACGGCGAGGGTACGGAGGAGTTCCGCGCGGTCGCCCAGGGGGGCTTCGGGCTGGTGGCGACCATCGCGATCGGGGCCTACGTCACGCAGACCACCGTGGCCAGAAGCTACGTGATGGCGATGGTGCCGCTCACGACCTTGCTCACGCTGGTGTTTCGCCACCGCATGCGCAAGCGCCTGCACCGCTCCCGTTCGCGGGGGGAGTACATGCGGCGGGTCGTGGCGGTCGGCCATGCTCCGGCGGTCGTCGACCTGGTCATGCAGTTACGGCGGCAGCCGTACCACGGGATGCGCGTCGTGGCGGCGTGCCTGCCGGACACCCAGGAACGCCGGCTCGACATCGACGACGTGCCCGTGCTCGGGGACTTCAACGACGTCCCGGCGGTCGTCGACAAGGTGTCCGCCGACGCGGTGGCCGTCCTGGCCTGCCCCGAACTTGACGGTGCCGCGCTGCGCCGCCTCGCGTGGGGCATCGAGTCGAGGGGCGCGGAACTGTTCGTCGCCCCGGCGCTCATGGACGTCGCGGGCCCCCGGGTGAGCGTACGGCCGGTCGCCGGAATGCCGCTGCTCCACGTGCAGCACCCCGACCTGGAAGGCGCCCGCCAGCTCGTGAAGAGCGTGTTCGACAAGGCGGTCGCGGCGATCGCGCTGGTGATCATGGCGATACCGATGCTGGCCATCGCCGTCGCCATCCGCATGACCAGCCCCGGGCCCGCGCTCTTCCGGCAGGTCAGGGTCGGCAAGCACGGGCGGGAGTTCCGCATGCTCAAGTTCCGCACCATGGTGGTGGACGCGGAGAAGATGCGGGATGTGCTCCTTGACGAGAACGAGTCGGATGGAGTGCTGTTCAAAATTAGGAACGATCCAAGGATCACCCGCATCGGCGCCGTGCTGCGCCGCCACTCGCTCGACGAGCTCCCCCAGCTCATCAACGTGCTGCGCGGTGAGATGTCGCTGGTCGGTCCGCGCCCGCCGCTGCCGTCCGAGGTCGAGCAGTACGGCGTGGACGTGCGCCGCCGTCTCGTCGTCAAGCCCGGCATGACCGGCCTGTGGCAGGTCAGCGGCAGGTCCGACCTGTCGTGGGATGAGTCGGTCCGGCTTGATCTGCGCTACGTGGAGAACTGGTCGCTCATGCTCGACCTCCAGGTGCTCTGGAAGACCTGGTCGGCGGTCACCCGCGGGGACGGGGCGTACTGACGTGAAGGCCCTCGTCCTCGCGGGCGGTTCCGGAACCCGCCTGCGCCCCATCACGCACACCCAGGCCAAGCAGCTTGTCCCGGTGGCCAACAAACCGGTGCTGTTCTACGGCCTGGAGTCCATCGCGGAAGCCGGCATCCGTGAAGTGGGCATCGTCGTCGGCGACACCCACGCCGAGATCGAGGCCGCGGTGGGCGATGGTTCGCGGTTCGGCCTGCAGGCCACCTACCTGCGTCAGGAGGCGCCGCTCGGGCTGGCGCACGCCGTGCTGATCGCCCGCGACTACCTCGGCGACGACGACTTCGTCATGTACCTGGGCGACAACTTCATCGTGGGCGGCATCGAGAGCCTCGTCGAACGCTTCCGGGCGCGGCGGCCGAGCGCGCAGATCATGCTGACCCGGGTGTCGGACCCCCGCCAGTTCGGCGTGGCGGAGCTCGACGCGGACGGGCGGGTCGTCGGTCTCGAGGAGAAACCGCGCGAGCCGAAGAGCGACCTCGCCCTGGTCGGCGTCTACCTGTTCACCCCGGCGATTCACCAGGCGGTGGCGGAGCTCAAGCCGTCCTGGCGGGGGGAGCTGGAGATCACCGATGCCATCCAGTGGCTCATCGACGCCGGTCACGAGGTCGAGCCCACGGTCATCTCGGGCTACTGGAAGGACACCGGCAATGTCACCGACATGCTCGAGGTGAACCGGCTGGTGCTGGAGTCCCTGGAGCCGCGGGTCGACGGCGAGGTCGAGGACTGCGAGCTCATCGGGCGGGTCGTGGTGGAGGCCGGCGCCTCGGTGCGCCGCTCCCGCATCGTCGGCCCCGTGGTCGTCGGTCCGGGGACCGTCGTCAGCGGCTCGTACGTCGGGCCGTTCACCTCGATCGGCCCCGACTGCTCCATCGAGGGCAGCGAGATCGAGTACTCGATCGTGCTGTCGCGCGCGTCCATCAAGGGGGTGCGCCGGATCGAGGCCTCGCTGATCGGCCACGATGTCGAGGTCACCCCGGCGCCGGACGCGCCTCGCGCGCACCGGCTCGTGCTGGGTGACCACAGCAAAGTGCAGATCATCTCATGACCCGATACCTCGAGACCGGGGACGCGGCCGGGTCCCCGCCCCCGGCGCGCCGGCCGTCAGGTCTGGCAGGGGAGCGGGCCGACGGTGGACGTGACGCGATAGTGGGCGTCGACGGTGACGAGCGTGTTGCCCGACCAGTCGATGGAGGAGCAGTCGGCTTCCACCGGGCCGTACACCCAGGAGCGGTCCACGAGCCGGTTGCCGCGCACGACCACCTTCCCGCGCGCGTTCTTGACCTGGATGCTGTACGTGCCGCCCATGATGAGGTTGTCGGTGAGCGTGACGTCGACCACGTTCGGATCGGTGATGAAGATCGGCGCGGTGATGTCCCGCGCGTCCCGCTGGTCCACGGTGTTGTGATGGAAGACCAGCCCTCTTCCGGCCTTGTACGTCTGGATGCCGTCGGAGTGGTCGCCGGGGTTGGAGCACAGGTGGACGTAGGAGTCCCGGATGGTGACGTCGTCGCCCGAGACCCGGAAGCCGTCCCCGTGCCCGCGGACCAGCACGCGCGTGGCGGTGTAATGCGACTCGCCCACCCCGGGTGCGGTGATGCAGCCCTTCGCCGGGCCGACGGTGGAGTCGCTGATCGTGAACGAGTAGTGCCGGGTGCCCCGCTCGTTGATCACCGTGCCGTCGATCTGGCTGTTGCGCACCGTGACCCCGTCGGCGTTGATGACCAGATCGCCGGGGATGTGCATGCCGTCCACGACCGCCCCCGGCTCGGTGACCACGTAGTCCTTCCCGGCCAGGCTCAGCGGCTGCCGCAGCGGTTCGAGCGAGCGGGGGACGCCCGTGCAGTCGGGGGTCGGGTAGCCGCCGTCGCAGCCGGAGCCGGAGCCGCTGCCGGAGCCGCTGCCGGGGCCGGAGGGGACGGCCGGCGAGGGCGAGGCGCCGGCCGTGGGCCGGGTGCCGCCGGAGTGTTCCCGCGACGGCCGTACGGACGGGCTCTGGGCCGCGGACGGCCCGGCGGACGGCCCGGCGGATGGTTCGGCGGATGGCCCGGCGGGTGTGGGTGTCACGGAGGGCTCGACGGGCGAGGGCTCGACGGGCGAGGGCCCGGCGGACGAGGGCCCGGCGGACGAGGACGCCCCGGCACCAGGCTCGGTGACGGGCTCGCTGGAGAGTTCCGTGGAGGGCTCCGGCGACGGGAGCGATACGGACGGCACGGGCGTGGACCCGGCGACCTCGTCGGACGGACCCGCCGAGGGGTGGGTGGCCGGAACGGGGCGCCGCTCCAGCCAGCGGTAGATGGGCCCGACGTAGTAGTTGTAGTTCTTCGGGTTCCACTGCTTGGGGAAGCGACTCGGGCCGTACGCGTACACGCCGACGCGATGGGGGGCCGTGCTGAGCGGACCCGACCGCAGGGGGGCGCTCGACGGCCGTCCCACGTACGTGCCGTGCTCGCTGTGGTAGGAGATCGTGTAGACCTTCCCGGCCTTCACCGGCACGGCCTCGTCGAAGCGCGCCTCCTGCCAGCCGGAACGGCTCTCGCTTTTGAAGGTGACCGTCGCGAGGCGGGTTCCCTTGGAGTCCCACAGGCTTCCGGTGTGCCGGCCCTTCTCACCGCGCGCCTTGTAGAAGCGCACACCGGTGACCCAGCCGTCCTTGGCGGCGGTGAAGCGGGTGCCGAGTTCGAGCGGGGCCCGGTCCGCGTGCACGGGCGGGCCCGACCGGTCGTCCGGGGACCACAGCCCGGTCTCCCTGGCCTGAAGCGTCATCCGCGGCCGGGCGGCGGGCGCGGGATCGGGAACGGAGCTCTCGGTGGACCTGGTCGTGATGGAGATCACGGGGATCACGGCGGCGGCGGCGAGCGCGGTCGCGATCAGCAGAACCGGACGCGGGCGCGACAGGCGCCGGAACGCGCGGGCGTAGCCGGGTCTCGCTCCGTGGCGTGGGTGTTTCATGGGGGCCATCTCTCCGACCTCCGCGCCGAGACGCTGGTTCGTCGTTCTGTCCTTGCCGATCCACTGCCGGGGGCTATTGTGACGGGTGAGGTGACGAGATCACATCGATTTGGTGAAATCTCGTCCTATTTCCATGCGGACCAGGCATTTGGTCATCCGATTTCTCCGCCGAAATACCCCCAATCCCCTCCTGTCGCTTCCTTCGCCGCGAAACCGTTCATAACTGGAGATTTCTGACGTGAGGATATTGATCACCGGTGGGGCCGGTTTCGTCGGTTCCCAGTACGTACGGACGGTGCTCACGGGTGGGTATCCCGCCTTCGCCGGAGCACGGGTGACCGTGCTCGACCGGCTGACGTACGCGGGCAACCTGGCCAACCTCGCCCCGGTCGAGGGCGGGTACGACTTCGTGCACGGCGACATCTGCGACGCCGGCCTGCTCCGGGAGGTGGTGCCCGGCCACGACCTGGTGATCAACTTCGCCGCCGAGTCTCACGTCGACAGGTCGATCGACGGCGCGGGCGAGTTCGTGCGCACGAACGTCCTCGGGGTGCAGACCCTCCTCGACGCCTGTCTCGCCGCCGGCGTCCGCAAGGTCGTCCAGGTGTCCACCGACGAGGTCTACGGATCGATCGACACCGGCTCCTGGGACGAGACCGCTCCGCTGGCCCCGCGCTCGCCGTACTCGGCCGCGAAGGCCGGGGGCGACATGCTGGCCCGGGCGTACTTCGTCACCCACGGGCTGCCGGTCTGCATCACGCGGTGCGGCAACAACTACGGCCCGTACCAGTACCCCGAGAAGATCATCCCGCTGTTCGTCACCAACCTCATCGAGGGCCGCCCGGTGCCGCTCTACGGCGACGGGAAGAACGTCCGCGACTGGATCCACGTGGCCGACCACTGCCGGGGCATCCAGCGCGTCGCCGAGGCGGGGGAGCCCGGGGAGGTCTACCACATCGCCGGTACGGCGGAGCTGTCCAACCTGGAGCTCACCGAGCGGCTGCTCGCCGCGCTCGACGCGGGCTGGGACCGGGTCGAATGGGTGGCCGACCGGAAGGGGCACGACCGGCGCTACTCACTCGACGACCGGAAGCTGCGCGCCCTGGGATACGCCCCCGAGATCCCCTTCGAGGAGGGCCTGGCCGAGACCGTCCGGTGGTACGTCGACAACCCCCATTGGTGGAAGCCGCTGCGGGCGCGGTCATGAGGTGGATGGTGACGGGCGCCCGCGGCATGCTCGGCGCCGATGTCATGGCCGCGCTGGACGGCGCACCGGACGGCGACGAGGTCACCGGCTTCGGCCGCGACCTCGACGTGACCGACGGCGGCGCCGTACGGGACGCGCTGGACGCCCTCGCTCCCGACGTCGTGATCAACTGCGCCGCCTGGACCGACGTCGACGGCGCGGAGACACACCCGGACGAGGCCATGGAGGTCAACGGCCGCGCCGTCGAGAGCCTCGCGCTGGCCTGCGCCGAGCGGGGAGCGCGGCTCATCCACGTCTCGACCGACTACGTCTTCGACGGCACCGCACGGGAGCCGTACGCCGAGGACGCCCCGGTCGGCCCGATCAACGCGTACGGACGGTCCAAGCTGGCCGGGGAGCGCGCCGCGCTCGAGCACGGCCACACGGTGGTGCGGACGGCCTGGCTCTACGGGGCCCGGGGCCGCAGCTTCCCGGCCACCATGATCCGCCTGGCGGCCGAGCGGGAGACCGTGCCGGTGGTGACCGACCAGGTGGGCCAGCCGACCTGGTCGGCGGACCTGGCCGCCCGCCTGGTCGCGCTGGGCCGGTCGGACGCGCCCGGCGGGGTCTACCACGGCACGAACGCGGGCCGGGCGAGCTGGTACGAGCTCGCCCGCGAGGTCTTCACGCTGCTCGGCGCCGACCCCGGCCGGGTCGTCCCGACCACGGCCGCGGCCTTCGCCCGGCCCGCCCGCCGCCCGGCGTGGAGCGTGCTGGGGCACGGCCGCTGGGCCGAGGCGGGCCTGCCGCCGATGCGGCACTGGCGGGAGGCCCTGCGGGCGGCCTGGCCGTCCCTCACCTCCTACCTCAACGTGTCGTAGAAGGCGAGGCAGGTGTCATGATCCGGCAGCAGTCCCGCTTCCCTCGCCTCCTTGAGCGTGGGCGCGGCCGCGTCCTTGGCCGACAGGATCGGCTCGATGTCCGCGGGCCATTCGATCCCCAGGTCGGGATCGAGGGGGTGCACGCCGTGCTCCCGCTCCGGCGCGTACGGCTGGGAGCACAGGTAGACCACGGTGGCCTGCTCGCTCAGGGCGAGGAAGCCGTGGCCCAGCCCCTCGGCGATGTAGAGCGCCCGCCGGTCGGCGTCGTCGAGCACCACGGTCTCCCAGGCGCCGAACGTGGGGGAGCCCACCCTGAGGTCCACCACGACGTCGAGCACGCTCCCGGCGACGCAGGTGACGTACTTGGCCTGCCCCGGAGGCACGTCGGCGAAGTGGATTCCGCGCAGCGCGCCCTTTTTGGAAATCGAGCAGTTGACCTGCGCGACGCCGAGGCCGTGCCCGGCGGCGGCGCGCAGGACGTCCGTCTTGAAGGATTCGAGGAACGAGCCGCGTTCGTCGGCGTGTATGCGGGGGGTGTGGCACCAGGCCCCGGCGATGCTGAGCCGCTCCATGAGCGAAGCATCGCATACGCGGGCGTAACCCGATCAGGTCCTGCGGACGATTACCTACGTTCATGGCAACCAGCCGTGAATTTCGCACGTCTTTCCGACGGCAACTCACGTGGTGAGGGAGCGAATCGATGACAACGTGCCGGTTGTGCGGGTCGACGGCGCTCGCGAGCATCGTCGACCTCGGCGCGACACCCCCGTGCGAGCGGTTCCTGACGCGGGAGCAGCTCGACGAACCGGAGCCCACCTATCCCCTGCATCTGCGCCTGTGCACCGAATGCCGGCTGGCCCAGATCCCTCCCCTGATCACCCCCGAGGACACGTTCACCGAGTACGCGTACTTCTCGTCGTACTCCACCTCCTGGGTGGAGCACGCGCGGCGGTTCGTGGCCGGCGCGGTGGAACGCCTGGGGCTGTCGGCGGACTCGTTCGTGGTCGAGGTGGCGAGCAACGACGGTTACCTGCTGCGCCACGTCGTGGAACGCGGCATCCGCTGCCTCGGGATCGAGCCGTCGGCCAACGTCGGCCAGGTGGCCAAGGACGCGGGGGTGCCCACCCTCACGGCCTTCCTCACCCCGGAGACCGGCGCGGCCGTACGCGAGGAGCACGGCCCGGCCGATCTCGTCGTCGCCAACAACGTGTACGCCCACATCCCCGACATCATCGGGTTCACCCGCGGGCTGCGGGCCCTGGTGGCGGACGACGGCTGGGTGTCGATCGAGGTGCAGCACCTGCTCACCCTCATCGAGGGCACGCAGTACGACACCATCTACCACGAGCACTTCCAGTACTACACGGTCGCCTCGGCCCAGCGGGCCCTGGCGAGCGGCGGGCTGGCCCTCGTGGACGTGGAGTCGCTGCCGACCCACGGCGGCTCGATCCGGCTGTGGGCGCGGCCGGCCGAGACGGCCGGGGAGCCGGGGCCGCGGGTGGCCGACCTGCTCGCCAGGGAGAAGGGCGCCGGCCTGCACGAGCTGTCCGGGTACGCCGAGTTCGCCTCCCGGGTGGCGCGGGTGCGGCGCGAGCTGCTCGCCTTCCTCATCCGGGCGGCCGAGGAGGGCCGGACGGTCGTCGGCTACGGCGCGCCCGGCAAGGGCAACACGCTGCTCAACCACTGCGGCATCCGGCCGGACCTGCTGCCGTACACCGTGGACCGCAATCCGTACAAGCACGGCAGGTTCACCCCCGGCACCCGCATCCCCGTCCTGCCGCCGGAGCGGATCGCGCAGGACCGGCCCGACTACGTGCTCGTGCTCCCGTGGAACCTCCGTACGGAGATCACCGAGCAGCTCGCCTACGTCCGCGACTGGGGAGGCCGCCTGGTCTTCCCCATCCCCCGGCTGGAGGTCGTGTGAAGGTCGTGTTGTTCTGCGGCGGCTACGGCACCCGGATGCGTACCGGCACCGCCGGCGACGTCCCCAAGCCCATGCAGCTCGTCGGGCCGAGGCCGTTGATCTGGCATGTCATGCGCTATTACGCCCACTTCGGGCACCGGGAGTTCATCCTGTGCCTGGGGTACGGCGCCCACCACATCAAGGACTTCTTCCTCAACTACCAGGAGACGACGTCCAACGACTTCGTCCTGCGCGCGGGCCGGGTCGAGCTGCTGTCGACCGACATCTCCGACTGGTCGATCTCGTTCATTCAGACCGGCATCGACTCCCCCATCGGGGAGCGGCTGCGCCGGGTCAGGGAGCACCTCGGCGGCGACGAGGTGTTCCTCGCCAACTACGCCGACGTGCTGACCGACGCCCCGCTGCCCGAGATGATCGACCGGTTCACCGCCTCCGACGCCGGGGCGCTGATGATGGTGGTCCCGCCGTCGGAGACCTTCCACTGCATCGAACTCGGCGAGTCGGGGAGGGTCGGCGGCATCACGCCGGTCAGCCAGATGCCGCTGTGGGTCAACGGCGGCTACTTCGTGCTCCGGCAGGAGATCTTCGACTACATCCCCGAGGGCGGCGACCTGGTGGGCGACGGCTGCGTGGAGCTGGCCAAGCGGGGCCGTCTGCTGGCCTACCCCTACCGCGGCTACTGGCGGCCGACCGACACCGTGAAGGAGCGGATCGCCCTCGACGAGGCGTACTCCCGCGGCGAGCGGCCGTGGGCGGTGTGGGAGCGTGCCTCGTGATCGGGCTCGCGCCGTCCCGGGTGGAGCGGGTCGCCGCGCTCGCCGCCCACTGCGACGACCTGCCGATCGGCGCCGGGGGCACCCTGCTCACCCTGTGCCGGGCCCGGCCCGGGCTGCGGATCGACGTGCTGGTGCTCACCGGCGGGGGCACCGAGCGGGAGGACGAGGAGCGGGCCGCCCTCGCCGCCTTCTGCCCCGGCGCCGACCTGCGGGTCACCGTACGCAAGCTGCCCGACGGGCGGCTGCCCGCGCACTGGGACGAGGCGAAGGAGGCGGTCGAGGAGCTGCGCGCCGCCGTCGACCCCGACCTGGTGCTCGGCCCCTGGCAGGGGGACGCCCATCAGGACCACCGGGGGCTCGCCCGTCTCGTGACCACCGCGTTCCGCGACCATCTCGCCCTGGGCTACGAGATCGCCAAGTGGGACGGCGACCTCGGCAGGCCCTCGGCCTACCAGCCGCTCACCCCGGAGATCGCGCGGGCCAAGGCGGACCTGCTGCTCGCGCACTACCCCTCCCAGCGGACCAAGCCCTGGTACGACCGCGAGGCGTTCCTCGGCCTGGCCCGCCTGCGCGGCATCGAATGCCACGCCCGCTACGCCGAGGCGTTCCATCTGTCCAAACTCACCCTCGACCTGTCAGGAGGCTGACCCCGTCATGCGTGTGCTGTTGACCGGACACCAGGGCTACCTGGGCACAGTGATGGCCCCGGTGCTCGCCGCGGCCGGGCACGAGGTGGTGGGCCTCGACTCCGGGTTGTTCGCCGACTGCGTGCTCGGCCCCGCGCCCGCCGACCCGCCCGGTCACACCGCCGACCTGCGGGACGCCGGGCCCGAGGTCCTGGCCGGGATCGACGCCGTCGTGCACCTCGCGGCGCTGTCCAACGACCCGCTGGGCTCGCTCGCCCCCGAACTGACCTACGACATCAACCACCACGCCTCCGTACGGCTGGCCCGGCTGGCCAGGGACGCGGGCGTGCGCCGTTTCCTCTACGCCTCCACGTGCTCGGTCTACGGCGCCTCCGGCGGGGACGACCTGGTCGGGGAGGACGCCCCGCTGCGGCCGGTCACGCCGTACGCGGAGTCGAAGGTGCGGGTGGAAGACGACCTGTCCGAGCTGGCGGACGACGACTTCTCCCCGGTCTACCTCCGCAACGCCACCGCGTTCGGGTTCTCCCCCCGGCTGCGGGCCGACATCGTGCTGAACAACCTGATCGGCCACGCGTTCCTGACCGGCGAGGTGCGGGTGCTGTCCGACGGCACCCCGTGGCGGCCGCTGGTCCACGCGCGCGACATCGCCGAGGCGTTCGCCCAGGCGCTCGTCGCGCCCCGGGAGGCCGTCCACAACAAGGCGTTCAACGTGGGGACCGAGGCCAACAACCTGACGGTCGCGGAGATCGCCGCCCATGTGGTCGAGGCGGTGCCCGGGTCGAAGCTGGTCATCACCGGGGAGGCGGGGCCCGACCCCCGGTCGTACCGGGTGGACTTCTCCCGGGTGCGCGCCGCGCTGCCCGGTTTCCAGGCCCGCTGGACGGTCAAGGAGGGCGCGGTCGAGCTGATCGACGCCTACCGGAAGTTCGGGCTCACCAAGGAGGGCTTCGACCGGCGCTTCACCCGGCTGGCGCGGCTGTCGGACCGCCGTACGGCCGGCACGATCGGCGACGACCTGCGGCCGGTGACCGAGTGAGCGATGCCGGCCGCCGGATGCACGCGCTCGTGGAGCGGCTCTATCCGCTGTGCCGCAGCATCACCGGGAACGGGGTGCGGCGCACGCTGGAGATCATCGCGGAGTCGGTGCCGCTGGAGGTCCACGAGGTGCCGACCGGGACGCAGGTGCTCGACTGGACGGTCCCGAAGGAGTGGAACATCCGCGACGCGTACGTCAAGGACCCCTCCGGCCGCAAGGTGGTCGACTTCGCCGAGTCGGCGCTCCACGTCGTCGGCTACAGCGTGCCGGTGTCGGCCACGATGAGCCTCGACGAGCTGCGCCCGCACCTGCACACGCTGCCCGATCAGCCGAGCCTGGTGCCGTACCGGACCAGCTACTACGCCGAAGCCTGGGGCTTTTGCCTCAGCCAGGAGACGCTCGACACGATGGGACCCGGGCCGTACGAGGTGGTCATCGACTCGACCCTCACCGACGGGCACCTGACGTACGCCGAGCACGTCGTGCCGGGGGAGTCCGGCGACGAGGTCCTGCTGTCGTGCCACATCTGCCATCCGTCGCTGGCCAACGACAACCTGGCCGGCGTCGCGGTGGCCGTCGAACTGGCCCGGCGGCTGGCGGAACGGTCGGCGCGGCGGCGGCTCAAGCACACCTACCGGTTCGTGTTCGCCCCCGGCACGATCGGGGCGATCACCTGGCTGGCGCGCAACCGCGACCGGGTCGACCGGATCGCGGCCGGGATCGTGCTCGCCTGCGCCGGAGACCGGGGGCCGCTCACCTACAAGCGCAGCAGGAGGGGCGACGCCTGGATCGACCGGGTCGTCGAGCACGTGCTGCGCGCCTCCGGCCGCCCGCACACGGTCGTGGACTTCTCCCCGTACGGCTACGACGAGCGGCAGTACTGCTCACCCGGGTTCAACCTCGGCGTGGGGTCGCTGACGCGGACCCCGTACGGCGCCTACCCCGAGTACCACACCTCGGCGGACAATCCAGATTTCGTCACCCCGGAGGCGATGACCGACACGCTGGAGACCCTCTGGGAAGCGGTGGAGGTGCTCGAACGTGACCGCCGCTACCTGAACCTGAGCCCGTACGGCGAGCCGCAGCTCGGCCGGCGCGGACTGTACGGCTCACTCGGCGGGCGCAGCGACACCAAGCGCGACCAGATGGCGATGTTGTGGGTGCTCAACCTCTCGGACGGCGACCACAGCCTGCTCGACATCGCGGAACGTTCCGAACTGCCCTTCTCTGTCGTGGCGGACGCCGCGCTCGCGTTGCAGCGCGCCGGATTGCTCAAGGAGTGGACAGGGTGACGCATGTAGAGATCGGCGGTGCTCCACGTGTGCTCAACCTGCGCGTCGGTGAGCTGGTGGAGGTGCGCAGCGAGGAGGAGATCCTCGCCACCCTCGACGAGAAGGGGGAGCTGGACAACCTTCCCTTCATGCCGGAGATGCTGCGCTTTTGCGGGCAGCGGATGCGGGTGCACAAGGTGGCGCACAAGCTGTGCGACACCATCGGCAGGTCCGGCATGCGGCGCATGGAGAACGCCGTGCACCTGGCGGGGGCGCGATGCGACGGCTCGGCGCACGGCGGGTGCCAGACGGCCTGCCTGCTGTACTGGAAGGAGGCGTGGCTCAAGCGGGTGGACCC
>JADGHC010000131.1 GCA_019689655.1 Microbispora sp. | reverse complement strand
ACGCGCCCTCGAGCGCCTGGAGGGCCCGGTCGAACCGGGCGGCGTCGTCGGCGTACAGGGTCATCAGCGGCGCGCCCTCGCGTACGGCGTCGCCGGGCTTGGCGTGCAGGACGATGCCCGCACCGGCCGACACCGGGTCCTCCTTGCGGGCCCGTCCGGCACCGAGCCGCCAGGCCGCAACGCCGACCTTGAGCGCGTCGAGCGTGCGCAGCGTGCCCGAGGCGGGGGCGGTGACCACGGCCGACTCGGCGGCCTTCGGCAGCGGAGCGTCGGGGTCGCCGCCCTGGGCGGTGATCATGCGCCGCCAGGCGTCCATCGCCGAGCCGTCCTTCAGCGCCTCCTCGGGGTCCCGGGCGCCCGCCACCCCGGCGGCCTCCAGCATCTCCCTGGCCAGCCGTACGGTGAGGTCGACCACGTCGGCCGGGCCGCCGCCGGCGAGCACCTCGACGGCCTCCTCGACCTCCAGCGCGTTGCCCACCTTCAGGCCCAGCGGCCGGTCCATCGCGGTCAGCAGGGCGACCGTGCGCACCCCGGCGTCGGTGCCGAGCTCGACCATCGTCCTGGCCAGCTCACGGGCGTCGGCCACGTTCTTCATGAACGCGCCCGACCCGGCCTTCACGTCGAGCACGAGCGAGCCGGTGCCCTCGGCGATCTTCTTGGACATGATCGAGGAGGCGATCAGCGGGATCGACTCGACCGTGCCGGTGACGTCGCGCAGCGCGTACAGCTTCTTGTCGGCCGGGGCGAGGCCCGCGCCCGCCGCGCACACGACCGCGCCGGCCTCGCGGATCACGGCGAGCATCTCGTCGTTCGACAGCGATGCCCGCCAGCCGGGGATCGACTCCAGCTTGTCCAGCGTGCCGCCGGTATGCCCGAGGCCCCGCCCGGACAACTGCGGCACGTACGCGCCGCAGGCGGCGACCAGCGGGGCCAGCGGCAGCGTGATCTTGTCGCCGACGCCGCCGGTGGAGTGCTTGTCGGCCGTGGGGCGGTCGAGGGAGGACCAGTCCATCCGCTCCCCCGACCTGATCATGGCCTGGGTCCAGTCCGCGATCTCCCTGCGGTTCATGCCGTTGAGCAGGATCGCCATCAGCAGCGCCGACATCTGCTCGTCGGCCACCTCGCCCCGCGTGTACGCGTCGATCACCCAGTCGATCTGGGCGGTCGACAGCTCGCCGCCGTCACGCTTGGCGATGATGACCTCGATCGCGTCGAACCCCACACTTCCCCCTTTATCGCGACAAGTCGTCTGGCCCGAAGGCGTACGGCAGGATGTCCGCCATCGGCTTCGGCCCATCGGGCGTCTCCACCAGCAGGTCCCGCCCGCCGTGCTCGAACAGCAGCTGACGGCAGCGGCCGCACGGCATCAGCAGCTCGCCGTGGCCGTCCACGCAGGTGAAGGCCACCAGACGGCCGCCGCCGCCGGCGTGCAGCGCCGAGACCAGCCCGCACTCGGCGCACAGTCCCACGCCGTACGAGGCGTTCTCCACGTTGCAGCCGGTCACGATCCGGCCGTCGTCGACGAGCGCCGCCGCCCCCACGGGAAACTTCGAGTACGGCGCGTACGCGTGGGCCATCGCCTCGCGGGCCGCCTCCCGCAGCGCCTCCCAGTCGATGCTCATTTCGCCTGCCCCCTTCGGTACGGAACCCCGTCGGCCGCCGGCATGCGCAGCCGCTGCGAGGCCAGCGACAGCACCAGCAGCGTGGTCAGGTGGGGGGTGAACGAGGTGAACTGCTCCGGCACGGTGTCCGTCACGGTGAAGACCACGAACACCGCGATGGCCACGATCCCGGTGATGAGCGCCGCGACCGCGCGCCGCTGCCGCAGAAGCTGGTAGAGCGCCACGGCCACGAGCAGCAGCGCGACGACGAGCAGCAGCGCGTGCACCGAGATGCCGCCCTGGCGGAGCTGGAGCGCGTCGGTGTAGCCGAACAGCGCCGCGCCTCCGGCGAGCCCGCCCGGCCGCCAGTTGCCGAAGATCATGGCGGCGAGGCCGATGTACCCGCGCCCGCCCGTCTGCCCGTCTCGGTAGATGCCCGCGGCCACGAGCGACAAGAACGCGCCGCCGAGCCCGGCGAACACGCCGGAGACGATCACGGCGGCCCACTTGTACAGGTAGACGTTGACGCCCAGCGACTCCGCCGCGACCGGGCGCTCGCCGCACGCCCGCAGGCGCAGGCCGAACGGCGTGCGCCACAGGATGTAGAACGACAGCGGCACCAGCAGGATCGCCAGGATCGTGAACCAGGACACCTCCTGGGTGATGCCCCGGAGCACGCCCGCGAAGTCCGACAGCACGAACCAATGCTTCGCCTCGACGGTCCGCAGCGGGTCGTTGAGGAAGCTCAGGCTCACCGTGCCCAGCTTGGGCAGCGGCGGGGAGTTCTTGGTCCCGCCGCCGGGCATGCCGTTGAAGACGAGCTGGGACAGGTACTGAGTGAAGCCGACGCCGACGATGTTGATCGCCACACCGGAGATGATGTGGTCGACGCCGAAGGTCACGGTCGCGATGGCGTGGATCGCCGCGCCCAGCGCCCCGCCGACCGCGCCGGCCAGCACACCCGCCCAGGGGTTGTGGAACTGGAGGGCGCCCCAGGCCCCGAACCAGGTGCCGAGCACCATCATGCCTTCGAGACCGATGTTGACCACACCGGCCCGCTCCGACCACAGGCCGCCGAGGCCGGCGAGCCCGATCGGCACGGCGAGGCCGAGCGCGGCGCTGACCGTGCCCGCGGAGGTGATGTCGTTCGCGCCGGTCACCAGGCGCGCGATCGACAGCAGCACCACCAGCCCGGCCAGGCCGAGCAGGAGCACCGGGGCCGACAGCCGCAGGCGCCGAGTCGCGGGCGTCTCGACCGGCCGGTCGACCGGGAGGTCCGTCGCCGTCATGCCGTCTCCTCGATTACGTCCGGCCGCCTGGTGCGCCCTGCTCGCCGGGCGGCTCCACGTCGCATGCGCCAAGACGCGCCGCGCCTGCTGATTGGCTCGCTCCGCTCGCTCATGCCGCCGCCTCCGCCTTCGGCGCCTGCTGCGGCGCGGCGAGCTCGCGGCTGACCCTGCGCTGCTCCGCGACGAGCCGGTAGCGGTGGACCAGCTCGTACGCGACGATCACGGAGAGCACGACGACGCCCTGCATGATCTGGACGATCTCCTTGGAGATGTCGAGCAGCTGGAGCTGGTTGGACGAGTTGTCCAGGAAGCTCCACAGCAGCGCGCCGACCGCCATGCCGACCGGGCTGTTGCGGCCGAGCAGCGCGATCGCGATGCCGGTGAAGCCGAGGCCGGCGGGGAAGTTGTTGCTGTACTTGTAGGAGGCGCCGAGCAGCTCCGGCATGCCGATCAGACCGGCGACCGCCCCCGACATGACCATCGTGACGATGATCATCTTTTTCACGCTGACTCCGCTGGCCACCGCGGCGGACTCGGACTTGCCGGTTGCCCGCAGTTCGAACCCGAACCGGGTGCGGTTGAGCACGACCCAGTACGCGATGCCGAGCAGGACCGCGACCACGATGAACCCGTTCACCAGCACCGGCGAGCCTGCGATGAGCGGGATGCCCGGCATGTGCGCGTCGTCGGGGATCGGCCGGGTGCCGAGGTCGTTGCCGGTCAGCACGCCGAGGTGCTCGGTGACCAGCCACGATCCGAAGCCGGTGGCGATCGCGTTGAGCATGATGGTCGAGATGACCTCGCTCACGCCGCGGTACACCCGCAGCAGTCCGGCGATCGCGGACCACAGCGCGCCGACGAGCACCGCGACGACGACCACGAGGACGAGGTTGAGCACCCCGGGCACCACGGCGGCGCCGCCGAGCCCGGCGGCGACCACGGCCGCGAGCCGATACTGGCCGTCGACGCCGATGTTGAACAGGTTCATCCGGAAGCCGACGGCCACCGCGAGCGCGGAGATGTAGTACATGACCCCGGTGTTCAGGATCAAGGCCATCGACCTCGGCTGAGTGCCGTAGTCCGCGAGGGTGGTGAACGCCTCCACCGGGTCCTTGCCCGCGGCGAGCAGGACCACCGAGGTGATCAGCACCGCGAAGACGACCGCGATGACCGGCGCGGCGACCGCCAGCCAGCCGCCCAGCCGCACCCGGCCGAGCATCCGGTCGAGAAAACCGCCGTACTCGCTGGTCCGCCCGCTCATGCCGCCCCCTCCGCGGGCTCGCGGCGTGCCGGAGCCGGGGCCCGCCCCGGACGCGCGCAGGTCGCCGCCGCGCGGGTCGCGCGGCGCGCACCGGTTCGCTTGCTCATACGCCCTCCCCGGCGCCGGTCATCGCCGAGCCCAGTTGCTCGGGGGTCACGTTCGCGGGATCGACGTCGGCGACGATCCTGCCGCGCAGAATCACCTTGAGCGTGTCGGACAGCCCGATCAGCTCGTCGAGGTCCGCGGAGATCAGCAGCACGGCCAGCCCCGCGGCGCGCGCGGTGCGCAGATGATCCCAGATCGCCGCCTGCGCGCCGACGTCCACGCCGCGGGTGGGGTGGCTGGCGATCAGCAGCACGGGGTCGCCGCTCATCTCGCGCCCGACGATCAGCTTCTGCTGGTTGCCGCCGGACAGCGCGGCCGCGTCCACGTCGATGCCGGGGGTGCGCACGTCGTACTCCTCGACGATGCGCCGCGTGTCGGCCCGCGCACCGGCGCGGTCGATCCACGGGCCCTTGACGTTGGGCCGGCGGGTCTGGTGGCCGAGGATGCGGTTCTCCCACAGCGGCGACTCCAGCAGCAGGCCGTGCCGGTGGCGGTCCTCGGGGATGTAGCCGATGCCGCCCGCGCGCCGCTTCAGCGTCGACCACCGGGAGATGTCGACGCCGCCGAGCGTGAGCGTGCCCACCTCGCAGGGGCGCATGCCCATGATCGCCTCGACGAGCTCCGCCTGGCCGTTGCCCTCGACGCCCGCGATGCCGAGCACCTCGCCCTTACGGATGTCGAAGCTCACGTTCTCGACCACCGGCCGCCCGTCGGCGGTGCGCACGGTCAGGTCGCGTACGGACAGGGCGACGACGTCGGTGACGGTCGACTCGCGGGTCTCGGGACTGGGCAGCTCGCTGCCGACCATGAGCTCGGCGAGCTTGCGCGAGGTCACGTCCTTGGGGTTCACGGTCGCCACGGTGGTGCCGCGCCGGATGACGGTGATCTCGTCGGCGACGCGCAGGACCTCGTCCAGCTTGTGGGAGATGAACAGGATCGTCAGCCCTTCGCGGACCAGGCCGCGGAGGTTGTCGAACAGCTCCTCCACCTCGTGGGGCACGAGCACGGCGGTCGGCTCGTCCAGGATCAGGATGCGGGCGCCCCGGTAGAGCACCTTGAGGATCTCCACCCGCTGGCGGTCGCCGACGCCCAGCTCCTCGACCGGCACGTCCGGCCGTACGCCCAGGCCGTACGCGTCGGAGATCTCCTTGATCTTCTTGCGTGCGGCGGCGATGTCGAGCGCGATACCGGCGCGGCGCGGCTCGCTGCCGAGGACCACGTTCTCCAGCACGGTCAGGTTGTCGGCCAGCATGAAGTGCTGATGGACCATGCCGATCCCGGCGGCGATGGCGTCGGCGGGGGTGTGGAAGGCCACCGGCGACCCGTTGACGCGGATCTCGCCCTCGTCGGGGCGCTGCATCCCGTACAGGATCTTCATCAGGGTGGACTTCCCCGCGCCGTTCTCACCGACGATGGCGTGGATGTGCCCTTTGGCGACGCGGAGGTGGATGTCGCTGTTGGCGACGACTCCCGGGAACCTTTTGGTGATCCCGGTGAGCTCTACTGCGGGTTCCGTTACGGTCGCGGCGGAAATGGCGGCCTCCTCCTGGCGGAGTGCCCAGTGACGGTCAAGTGATAGTGAGCGTAGAGCAAGGGGCCCGGAGCGGGTGCCTCCGGGCCCCTCGATTACGCAGGTCAGGACGTCGGGACCGTGATCTCGCCGTTGATGATCTTCTGCTTGTACTCGTCGATCTTCGACGTGATGTCGTCGATCTTGCCGCCGGTCGTGGAGTAGTCCACGCCGCCCGCCTTGAGGTCGTAGACGGACGGGCCCGACGTGACCGAGCCGTCGATGTACTTCTTGAGGAAGTCGAAGACGGCCACGTCGACCTTCTTGATCATCGAGGTGATGATCACGTCCTTGAAGTCGGCGTACGCGGGGAGGGCCGCCTGGTCGGAGTCGACGCCGATCGCCATCGCGTTCGCGTCCTTGGCCGCCTCGAAGACGCCCGCGCCCGAGCCGCCGGCCGCCTGGTAGACCACGTCGGCGCCGGCGTCGTACATGCCCTGCGCGGCCGTCTTGCCCTTGGCCGGGTCGCCGAAGCCGCTGAAGTCCGGGGGCTGGGTGAGGTACTTGGTCTGGATCTTGATGTCCGGCTTGACGGCCTTCGCACCGGCCTCGAAGCCCGCCTCGAACTTGTGGATCAGCGGCACGTCGACGCCGCCCACGAAGCCGATGTTGTCCTTCTTGGTCTTGAGCGCCGCCGCGACGCCGACGAGGAACGATCCCTGCTCCTCGGCGAACATCAGGTTCGTGATGTTGTCGCCCTTCGCGGCGTCGTCGTCCACGATCGCGAACTTGACGTCCGGGAACTCCTTGGCGACCTTCGCCACGGCACCGGAGTAGGCGAAGCCCACCGCGATGACCGGGTTATAACCGCCGGAGGCGAGCAGGCGCAGCCGCTCCTCCTTCTGGGCGTCGGTCTCGCCCGCGGTGGCCTCCAGTTCCTTCTTGTCGACCTTGAGCTCCGCCACGGCCTTGTCCAGGCCCGCCGCGGCCGCGTCGTTGAAGGAACCATCGCCCCGGCCGCCGATGTCGTACGCCAGGCCGACCTTGACCTGGGAGGCGGGCGCGGATGACCCGCCGGCCGAGGCCCCGGTCGTGGCAGTGTCGTCGCTGCCACCACACGCGGCAGCGGCCATGAGCATGGCGCCACCAGCGGCAGCGGCGACCAGTTTGCTAACTCGATTGCGGAGCAAGGTCGTGACTCCCCTTCCGTCCCCCGCCGTCTGACTCTCGTCGCACGCACGCAGGAACGCACGGCAACCCTGCACGGAAGATAGTTGTTTGACCTGCATCGACCAAACCGGCGCCGCAGTCCGCAACATGTCCGTTATGCAGCGCAGTCCGCACCGTGACCAGTGCGTCAGCCTGGGGAAACCTTTACCCTGCCGTAGACGATCTCCTGCTTGAGCTGCTCCAGCCTCGGCTGGATGTCCGCGATGTGGCCGCCGGTGAGGCTGTAGTCGACGCCGCCGAGCTTCAGGTCGTAGACGATCCGGCCGCTGGTGACGGTCCCGTCGACGATGTCGGCGAGGTAGTCATAGATGGCGATGTCGATCCGCTTGACCATCGAGGTCAAGATCACATCGCGGACTCCCGGGTCGGCGCTCTTGGCCTGGTCGTAGTCCACGCCGATGGCCCACGCCCCGTTCCGCCGCGCCGCGCGGAACACCCCGGCCCCCGAGGCCCCGGCCACCTGGTAGATCACGTCGGCGCCGGACCGGTACATGCGACGTGCGACCTTGCGCGCCATATCCGGCCGGCAAAAACCGCTCAGGTCGCGTCCGCCCGCGAGGTCTGCGATCTCGATCCGCGCCCGCGGGTTCACGTGCTTGGCGCCCTGGACGTAGCCGACTTCGAACTTCTTGACCAGCGGCGACTGGTTGCCCCCAATGAAACCGATCTCGCGGCCGTGCGACTTCATCTCCGCCGCCGCGCCCATCAGGAACGAGCCCTGCTCCTCGGCGAACAGCAGGTTGGTGATGTTGGGGCCGGACACCGTCGGCTCGTCCACGATCGCGAAACGCATCGCGGGGAATCGCGGGGCGACCTGCGCCAGCGCCGGCGCGTACGAGTAACCCACGGCGATGATCGGGTTGTACCCGGCCGCGGCCAGGGCCCGCACCCGCTCCACCTTGCGGGCGGCGGGCTCGCCCGGGGCGGCTCCCACCTCCCGCGCCCGCATGCCGGTCAGGTTGCGCTTGGCCTCGTCGATCCCGGCGGCCGCGGCGTCGTTGTACGACTTGTCGCCCCGTCCACCGATGTCGTACACGAGCCCGACCCGCAACGACCTGCTGGAGCGTGGTGCGGCGTGCAGTCCTCCACCGCATCCGGCGACGGTGGTGACGGCGGCGGTGACGGCCCCCGCCATCACCACCCGGAACACCCGCAAAATCGGACCCCCAGCCATTTATGGGCGGCCACCCGCTGCGCGAGCGGCACACCGCACGGCGCAACCTCTTACCAAATTATCCCGAATGAGTTAGTTCGTCTGGTTAAGGGCTCCGGAATACCGGGGCTCGCGGGCACGACGTGCGGCTTCAGCGGGGTCGGCGGCGAACGAGGTGGCGAACGAAATTCAGCGAGCGCCACCCCACAGCGCGGTCAGCGCGGTGGCGGCGAGGACCTTGACGCCGATCCCGATCGCCCGCTCGTCCACGTCGAACTGCGGCCGGTGGATGTCGACCTCGTCGAGGGCCCCCGGCGACCGGGTGCCCAGCCGGGCGAGGGCCCCGGGCACCGACTCGAGGTACCAGGAGAAGTCCTCTCCGCCGAGGCTCTGCGGCGTGGGCACGGCCGCCCCCTCGCCGATGATCTGGGTGACCGCGTCGTGCAGCATCTGGATGCTGGTGCCCTCGTTGATCGTGGGCGGCGTGCCGCGCCGGTAGTCGATCTCGGCGTCCACGCCGTACGCCCCGGCGACCGAGTCGAGCAGCGCCTTGACCAGGTCGGGGGCCTGGTGCCAGGCCTCTTCGTCGAGCGACCTGACCGTACCCTGGGCGAAGCCGACGTCCGGGATGGCGTTGGCCACGGACCCGGCGGAGATCTGGCCCCACACCAGGCTGAGGCTGGAGCGGGGGTCCACACGGCGCGACAGCGCGGCCGGCAGCTCGGTGACGATCTTGCTGAGCGCGTAGACGAGGTCCACGGTCAGGTGCGGCCGGGCGGTGTGCCCGCCGGGGCCGGCGACCTTGATCCGCAGGCTGTCGCACGACCCGGTGATCGGGCCGGTCCGCAGGCCGATCTTGCCGACGTCGAGACGCGGGTCGCAGTGGAGCGCGAAGATGCGGTCGACCTCGCTGAGACCGCCGTCCCGCATGACCTCCAGCGCTCCGCCCGCGACCTCCTCGGCGGGCTGGAAGATCAGCCGCACCCGGCCCGGAAGCGCTCCCGCGTCGGCCTGCGTCGCCAGAAACAGTCCCGCGCCGAGCACGATAGTGGTGTGCACGTCGTGACCACAGGCGTGGCACGCGTTCGGGTTCGTGGAACGATAGGGGACGTCCTTCTCGTCCTCCATGGGGAGCGCGTCGATGTCGGCGCGCAGGGCCACCGTGGGGCCCTCGCCCCGGCCGAGGTCCACCCACAGACCGGTGCCGCGCGACAGCGGGTGCGGGGAGAGACCGGCGTCCTTCAGCCGCTCAGCGATCTTCTCTGTGGTGCGATGCTCACTGAAGGCGATCTCCGGGTGCGCGTGTATGTCGCGCCGGAACTCGATCAGCTCATCGTTGTGCTCGCGAAGGAACTCCGCCAGTTGCCCGGCCAGGTCGTTGCTTCCCGGCACGGCCGCGTCCGGCGTTGCGAGCTTCGATGAGGTGGCCACGGGTCTTCCCTTCTCCGGCGATCCGTCCCGCCACGGACCGCCGGATCGTCCATATGTTCACTAAAAGTCACAAAAAGCCCGAAAGGGTCGAGCGGGCGCGTCTCGCCTCAACCGACCCTCCATTCACAATCCTTCCATGCCGCGGCCCTCCGATACGGCGGATTGCCCACTATTTACGTCGGCCTCCGCACGTTGTCAGAACTGAGGCGCTGTTGCCGGATATATCAGGCCCTACCCCGTCAGGTGGCTGATTGTCCGATCTCGCGATTGGGGTTCGAGGTGACGAACCTGTCCTCCGCGAGCTCGATGACCGTGGCGTCGACCACGTCCTGGAGGGTCCCTCCGTCAGCGAGGATCGCTCGCTGACGCTCGGACGAACTGCCGTGCTCCAGCACCTCGGTCACGACCGCGAGTTCGTCGGCGCAACCGAGCCGCTCGGCGACCGGTTCGAGTTCGCGCTGAAGTTCATACAATACGTCGCGCAACGGCGCCGTGGAGCCATGGTCGTCGGTGATGACGTCCGCGTCGAGGCCGTACCGCGTGGCGCGCCACTTGTTGTCGCGCACCACCCACGCCGCCGGATGCGGCAGCGTGTACCCCCGGTCGAGCTGCTGGTCGAACTGCTGTACGAGGCACTGGGACAGCGCGGCCACCATGCCCACCTCGCGCGGCGTCGGGATGCCGTCGAACATCCGGATCTCGATCGTGCCGAAGTCGGGGTGCGGCCGGATGTCCCACCACACCTCCTTGATGCTGCGGATCGTGCCCGCCCGCAGCAGCGTCTCCATGTACTCCTCGAACTCGGCCCAGTCGGCCAGCAGGTGCGGCGGCCCGGCCGTGGGCAGCGCGCCGAAGACGATGGCCCGGCTCGACGCCAGCCCGGTGTCCTGCCCGCCCCAGTAGGGGCTGGAGGAGGTGAGCGCGAGGAAGTGCGGCAGATACGCCGCGAGGGCGTTGACGATCGGGATGACCTTGTCGCGTTCCCGGACGCCGACGTGGACGTGCACGCCGAACGTCTGGATCCGCCAGGCGAGCCACTGCATCTCCTCGATCAGCTCCACGTAGCGCTGGCTGGGCGCGTAGACCGCGTCGCGCCAATCGCTGATCGCATGGGTCCCCGTGCAGGCGAGTGCGATGCCGCGCGGCTCGACGGCCTCGCTCAGCCGGCCGATGCTCTTCCTGAGGTCCTGGACCGCCTCCGTCACCGTGTGGCAGACGTCGGTGACGATCTCGATCTGCGACTGCATGAGCTCGTGCATGGCCTTGGGACGCCGGCCCTCGCTGAGGTCGGGGACCGCGGCGAGCACCTCCTTGGCGTCCTGGCGGAGGTTACGCGTGAGCCTGTCGACGAGCTGGAGCTCCCACTCGATGCCGAGCGTCGCTCCACGTGAGGGGTTGAAGTCGATCGCCAAAGCTTGCCTCCATCACGATCGGTCCAGCGGACACCCAGGCCACACCGGACGGGGGTCGTTCCCGGGTCAGGCCCTACCCTTCATCCATCCCCGCACGCCGACCGCTCCTAGCGCCAGTGCCAGGAGGATGTTCACCGCGATGAGTACGCCGTGGATGACATAGAAGGACGTCTCATGCCCGTCCGCGAGGTTGAAGCCGAGGTTGATCCACTCGAAGATCATGAAGGCGGCGAGCGCCATAAGGAAGATCGATACACGTCTTGACATGCACACAGTATCGGGCGGTCCCCTGCGTGACCCTGTGACATATGGGGCATATGTCGCTTCATGCGAAGGCAGTCGAGGCTAGGCTGATCGACCTATGGGGACGAACCTGCGTGCCCTCGCCGCGACCGTGACGACGGCGGGGGTGGTGACGACGGCGCTGCTCGGCGCCCCTCCCGCCGCGGGCGCGCGGGCCGTACCGGACCGGGCACCGCGGACGGCACCCGGCCGGGCCGCACCGGACCTTGCGCCGCGGGCCGTACCGGACTCGGCGCCCCGGAAGGCCGCCGCGCCCGAGACCGGCGCGGACAACGACCCGGTCGGCGGGGCGCTGCTCGCCAGTCACGGGATCATCGCTCCGGCGGGGGTCAAGCCACCGCCCAAGACCGAGGCCAGCGCCTACGTGGTGGCCGACGCCGACACCGGCGCGGTGCTCGCGGCCAAGGACCCGCATGGGCATTACCTGCCCGCGAGCACGCTCAAGACGCTGACGGCCGTGACGCTGATCCCCAAGCTCGACAAAAAGCGCAAGGTCAAGCCGAGCGACGAGGCGTGCAATGTGGAGGGCAGCGCGGTCGGCATCGTCCCCGAGCCGATCTACACGGTCGACGACCTCATGCGGGCGCTGCTCATGGTCTCGGCCAACGACGCGGCGGTCGCGCTCGCCGAGGCGAACGGCGGCCTGAAGAAGACCCTCGCCGACATGAACAAGGAGGCGCACCGGCTCCAGGCGTACGACACGGTGGCCAAGACGCCCAACGGCCTCGACGCCCCGGGTCAGCGCAGTTCGGCCTACGATCTCGCGCTCATCGCGCGGGCCGGGCTGGCGATGCCCGATTTCCGCAAGTACATCAGCACGAAGATCGCCAAGTTCCCCGCGCCGAAGGACTACCTCAAGAAGAACAAGAAGAAGCGCCGCGACGACGCCGACGCCGAGGCCAGCGAGTCTCCTCCGCCCGCCTACTACGAGATGGCCAACCACAACCGGCTGCTGGGGCGCTACAAGGGCATGATCGGCGTCAAAAACGGCTGGACGTCCAAGGCCCTGGGCAGCTTCGTGGGCGCGGCCAGGCGCGACGGTCACACGATCCTCGTCGTGATCATGCATCACCCCGGGAGCTTCTGGGAGGAGGTCGCCAAGCTGCTGGACTGGGGCTTCGCCGTGCGAGGCAAGGCGACCCCCGTGGGCCGGTTGGTCTCCCCCCTGCCCGACCACCCCAAGCCCTCCACCCTGGCC
>JADGHC010000130.1 GCA_019689655.1 Microbispora sp. | reverse complement strand
AGCCGTCAGGCGTCCCTGCGGGCCAGCAGGACGGCGGCCACCGCGTACGGCACGGCCACGTAGGCGGCCATGACCGCGAGCGCGGCGGGCGGCGACAGCAGCGAGCCGGCGACCGAGTAGGGGTTGCCCGTTCCGGCCAGCTCGCCCGCCAGGGCGCCGGGCAGGACCGAGCCGATGCGCTCGTTCCAGGGCGCCGGAAGGTTGAAGGCGACGAGCGGAAGCACGTACCACACCGCCGCGAGGACGGCGATGGCCGCGACGGCGGACCGCGTGATCGCGGCCAGGCACAGGCCGATGAGCGCGAACATCGCGATGGACAGGCCCATCGCCAGGAAGAGGGGAAGCTGCCGGCTCAGCGCCTCGGCGGACTGCCCCCGGATGGGCCGGTCGCCGATGATGAGCCGCCCGGCGGCCCACGTCGCGAGCACGGCCGCCAGTCCCGTGCCGAAGGCGACGGCCGCCACGACGGCCGCCTTCGCGGCGAGCACCCGCCCGCGTGACGGCATCGCGGTGAACGTCGTACGGATCATGCCGGTGCCGAACTCGCCGGAGAAGACGAGAACCCCCTGCACGGCCAGGCACAGCGAGGCGAGCGTGTGGGTCACATCCGGCAGCGGCGACACGGCGAGGTGGCCGCGCCGGTCCGGGGACAGCCCATCCCACAGGTGGGCGGCGTACCAGGCCAGCAGGGCCATCAGACCGACGACGACGGCGACGGCGCCGAGGACGAGGGAGGTGGACCGGAGAGTGCGCAGCTTGAGCCATTCGGCGGCGAGAGCGTCGATCATCGGTCCGCCTCCCCGGCCGTGTGCTCCGCCATGAGCCGCATGTAGATCTCCTCCAGCGAGGCGCCGCGCGGGGTGACCTCGTGGAGGGGGATCGCGTGCCGGGCGGCGATGTCGCCGATCTTCTTCGTATCGAGGCCGCGCACCGACAGGCCCCCGCCGTCCTCGGTGGCCACCGTCCCGCCCGCGGCCGACAGCACGGTGGCCAGGTCGGCGGCCCGGCTGCTGCGGACGAGGACGTCCCGTGCGCCGGTCAGCTCCCGTAACGGGGTGTCCGCGACGAGCCGTCCCCGGCCGATGATGATCAGGTGGTCCGCGGTGAGCTCCATCTCGCTCATCAGGTGGCTCGACAGGAGCACCGTGCGTCCTTCGGCGGCGAGGCCGCGCAGCAGTTCGCGGATCCAGCGCACCCCGTCGGGATCGAGGCCGTTGACCGGCTCGTCGAGCAGCAGCACCGGGGGGTCGCCGAGGAGCGCGGCGGCGATCCCGAGGCGCTGGCGCATGCCGAGCGAGAAGCCCTTGATCCGCTTGCGGGCCGCCCCCGCCAGGCCCACCTGCTCGATGACGGACACGACCCGGTCCCGGCCGATGCGGTTGGCGCGGGCCATCCAGCTCAGGTGGCCGTAAGGCGTACGGCCGCCCTGGACGGCGCCGGCGTCCAGGAGCGCGCCCACCTCCCGCATGGGATGGCGGAGGCGGTCGTAGCGGCGGCCGCCCACCAGCGCCGCACCGCTGTCCGGGCGATCCAGGCCGAGGATGATCCGCATGGTCGTGGACTTGCCCGCGCCGTTCGGCCCGAGAAAACCGGTGACTTGGCCTGGTTTCACGTGGAACGTCAGCCCGTCCACCGCGACCGTGCGCCCGAAGCGCTTGGTCAGCTGCGTGACTTCGATCATGTTGCGAGGGTCTCGCGGACCACCCGCGGCCGGCATCGGAGCGAAGTGCGATCCGCCGGGCGTCTCTCAGACCATGGCATGTCAGACCTGGGCAGGACGCGCACGCGGAAACGCCTGGCTACCGTGGACGCGTGGACGATCCGGACGTACGGCCGCTGTTCCCCCGGCCGCTGCGCCCTCGTGAGCTGGTCGCGCTCGACGTGCCGGCCGGGCTGGGCTACGCGTTCGTGCTGATCGTCGATCACCCGGATGCGCGCCATCCGGCGGCCTTGGCCCTGATCGCCGCGATGACGCTGCCGCTCGCGGTCCGGCGGCGGTGGCCGCTGACGGTCTTCTGCGTCGTGTCCGCGGCCTCCGTGGCGGCCCTGGCGCTCGGCGTGGTGCGGGAACCGCTGGCCGCCGCGGCGTACGCGCTCTACCCGGTCGCGCTCGGGACACGGCGGCGCCGGTGGGAGCCGACGGCGGCGATCGGCGCGCTGACCCTCGGCGCGCTGCTGCTCGCGGCGTTCGGCGGCGTGGCGGGCGACCCGGAGGACAGGCGGACCGTGGAGACCGTCGTGCTCGGCGCGCTCACGCTGGGCGGCTCCTGGACGATCGGCCGGGCGGTGCGGGAGCGCCGGGCGTACGCCGCGCGCCGCGCCGAGCAGGCGGCCGAGCGCGCCGTCACCGAGGAGCGGCTGCGCATCGCGCGGGAGATGCATGACGTGGTCTCGCACACGCTGAGCCTCATCGGGGTCAAGGCCGGGGTCGCCGCGCACGTGGCCGACCGGCGGCCGGAGGAGGCGCTGGAGGCGCTGCGGGTCATCGAGACCACGAGCAGGCAGGCGCTGGCCGAGATGCGGCACCTGCTCGGCGTGCTGCGCACCGGCCCCGGCGAGCTGTCCCCCGCGCCGGGCCTCGCGGCGCTGCCGGAGGTCGCCGAGCACGCGGCGGCCGCGGGCGTACGGGTGGACCTGGACATGCGGGTGGCGGGCGGCCTGCCGAAGGCGCTGGAGACGGCGGTCCACCGGATCGTCCGGGAGGCCGTCACCAACGTCGTCAAGCACGCCGCCCCGGCCCGGTGCCGGGTCCTGGTGGACCACGAGGACGGAGACGACGGAGGACAGGTGCGGATCGAGGTGACCGACGACGGGCCGGGCCGGCGGGTCCTGCCCGCCCCCCCGCCCGGGCACGGCCTGATCGGCATGCGCGAGCGCGTCATGGCGCACGGCGGGACCTTCACGGCCGGTCCGCTGCCGGGCGGCGGGTTCCGCGTGCTCGCCCGCCTGCCGCTGAACGGGGACGGGACGTGACCGAGCCGGATCCGATCCGGGTGCTGCTCGCCGACGACCAGGAGCTGCTGCGCGGCAGCCTGCGCCTGCTGGTCGACAGCACGCCTGGGATGGTCGCGGTCGGCGAGGCGGGCACCGGGGAACGGGCGGTCGAGCTGGCCCGCGCGGAGCGCCCCGACGTGGTGCTGATGGACGTGCGCATGCCCGGCATGGACGGCATCGAGGCGACCCGGCGCATCTGCGCCGCGACGCCGGGGGCCGCCTCTTCCGGCCCGAAGGTGCTGATCCTCACCACGTTCGACCTCGACGAGTACGTCTACGCGGGGCTGCGGGCCGGGGCGAGCGGATTCCTGCTGAAGAACACCCCGCCCGCCGACCTGCTGGCGGCGATCCGCGTCATCGCGGCGGGGGAGGGGCTGCTCGCGCCGAGCGTGACGCGGCGGCTGATCGCCGAGTTCGCCCGCGGGAGCGCCGCCTCCCCGCCGCACCCGGCCGCGGGCGCGCTCGACGCGCTGACCGGCCGCGAGCGTGAGGTGCTCACGCTCGTCGCACGCGGCCTGTCCAATCTGGAGATCGCCGCGACCCTGCACGTCAGCACGGCCACCGTGAAGACCCATATCGGCCGCCTGCTCGCCAAGCTGGGCGCGCGTGACCGCGCTCAGCTGGTCATCGCCGCCTATGAGGGAGGTCTGGTCTCCGTCTCCCGCCATCGCCCGTGACAGGGTGGACCCGTACGAGAGGGAGGGCGGCCATGCCGGAAGTGTTCGATGTGATCGTGGTGGGTGCGGGCCCGGCCGGGGAGGTCGTCGCCGGGCGGGTGGCGGCGGCCGGCCTGAGCACCGCCGTCGTCGAGAGCGAGCTGGTGGGAGGGGAGTGCTCCTACTGGGCCTGCATACCGAGCAAGACGCTGCTGCGGCCCGTCGAGCTCGTTGGGGAGGTGGGCCGCGTTCCGGGGCTGCGGCTCGACGGCCCGGTGGACACCGCCGCCGTGCTGGCCTGGCGCGACTACATGGTCTCCAACTACGACGACGGCGGGCAGGCCCGGTGGATCGAGTCGGCGGGGGTGACGCTGGTGCGCGGCGCCGGCCGGCTCACCGGCGTCCGGCGCGTCGAGGTGGCCACGGCCGGTGGCGGGACCCGGACGCTCACCGCGAACCACGCCGTCGTGCTGGCCACCGGGAGCCGCCCGGTGATCCCGCCCGTGGCCGGGCTCGCCGCGGCCAAGCCGTGGACGAGCCGTGAGGCGACCGGCGTGCGTGCCGTACCGGACCGGCTCGTGGTGATCGGCGGCGGCGTGGTCGCGTGCGAGATGGCCCAGGCCATGCGCGGGCTCGGGGCCCGGGAGGTCACCATGCTCGTGCGGGACGGCGAGCTTTTGACGAGGCTGGAGCCCTTCGCCGGGCAGATGGTCGCCCGGTCGCTGGCGGACCGGGGGATCGACATCCGCACGCACGAGGTCGCGGAGCGGGTCGAGCGTCCGGAGCCGGGCGGCGAGGTCACGGTGCGGCTGGCGAGCGGGGGGACGATCACGGCCGACGAGATCCTGGTCGCGACCGGCCGCCGGCCCGCCACGGACGGCATCGGCCTGGCCTCGGTCGGGCTGCCGGAGTCCGGCCCGGTGGAGGTGGACGACAGCATGCGGGCCACCGGCGTGGCCGACGGCTGGCTCTACGCGGTGGGGGACGTCAACGGGCGCGCCCTGCTCACGCACATGGGCAAATACCAGGCGCGGGTCGCCTCGGATGTGATCGTCGCCCGGGCCCGGGGAGAGGCGGACGACCGGCCCTCGATGCGCGACCGCGCGGACGGCCTCGGCGTACCGCAGGTGATCTTCACGGATCCGCAGGTGTGCGCGGTGGGCCGCACCGAGGCGCGGGCCCGTGCCGAGGGCTTCGATGTGCGGGCCGTGGAGTACGACATGGGTCAGGTGGCGGGCGGCTACGTGCTCGGCGACGGCTACGGGGGCAGGGCCAAGGCGGTGGTGGACGAGCGCCGCCGGGTGCTGCTCGGGGTGACCTTCGTCGCCCCCGGGGCGGCCGAGCTGCTGCACGCCGCGACGGTCGCGGTCGCCGCCGGGGTGACGCTGGACGACCTGTGGCACGCCGTCCCGTCCTTCCCGACCGTGAGCGAGGTGTGGCTGCGCCTGCTGGAGGAGTACGGGCTCTAAAGGCTGATGACCGCGGGGTGGCGCGGGTCCTCGGCGCGGACGGCCACGTCGGCGGCCCGGGCCGGCTCGACCTCGCGCTCGTACCGTTCGTAGGCGGGCAGCGTCCACCGCTCCCCGGGCGGCGTACGGCGGGCCAGCGCGGCGGCCGACATGGACAGATGGATGGTCAGGTCGAACGGCAGGCCGCGCCCGAGCAGCAGCGCGCCGTCGAGCAGCACCACCCCGCCCGGCTTCAGCGTCACGTAGTCCGCGCGGGTGGCCCGGTCTCGCACGCTGTCCCACAGCGAGGGCAGCACCCGGCCGGTGCCGCCCGGTTCGAGCGGGCCGAGCACCTCGCGGGTGAGGCCGCCCACGTCCAGCCACTCGTCGTAGAACACGTCGGGGTCGTCCCGGCCGAACTCCAGGCGCAGCGAGGCCGGCCGCCAGAACCCGGCCGTGGGCACCCGCAGCACGTCCCGGCCGCGCAGGCGCAGCGGCTCCACCAGATCGTCGGCGAGCCGTCCCGGTCCGGCGGCGGGGGCGCCGTCCACCGCGACGCGCACCCACGTGTCGCGCGGCCGGTCGGCGATCAGGTCGGCGAGTTCCTCCACGAGCAGGGACGGGGTGACGGGACGGGCACGCACGCCCCCATCATCGCCCACCTGGTGACCAAGGTCGCCTATCGGTTGAGCCGCCGGCCGGAGATCTGCTCGGGGGCCATGACGATGAAGTGGTCGCGGGTGCCCGGCACCCACGGCGTGAGCGGCAGCGCGGACAGCCGGGCGATCTCCTCCGGGTCGCAGACCGCGCGGGCGTGCCCCACCGCGGTCACCGACCAGCCCGTACGGCACGTCACGTCGAAGTCGTCGGCTTCGAAGGCCACGACGGCGTTGCGCGCGGCGGCGGCGAGCTTGGAACCGGCCGCGGTGCGGATGACGATGTTCCCGTCGAGCAGGCAGAAGTTGACCGGCTGGACGGCGGGGAGGGCATGATCGGTGAAGACGATCCTGCCGATGGGGGCGGAGGCCAGCAGGTCCAGGCATTCCCTGCCGCTGAGGATCTCCAGGCCGGCCGAGTCGAGCTTCATGTCTGCAAGCCTGGGGGATCGACCCGCACGCGGGTTAGGGACGAAGGTCCCGTCCTCGACGTCGATCGGCCCGCCGCGTCAGCTCTCCCGGCCGGCCTTCAGGCGGGCGGCCAGGGCGGCGGCCTGGGTGCGGCGCTGCATGTCGAGCTTGCTCAGCAGGTTGGACACGTAGTTCTTGACCGTCTTTTCGGCCAGGAACATCCGCTCGCCGATCTGGCGGTTGGTCAGGCCCTCGCCGATCAGCTCCAAAATCTGCCGCTCCTGGTCCGACAGCGCGGCCAGCGGGTCCTTCTTGGCGGCCTGGTCGCGCAGCCGGTGCAGCATGGCCGCGGTGGTCTGCGGGTCGAGCAGCGATTGCCCGCCGGCCACCGTGCGCACCGCCCCCACCAGGTCGGAGCCGTGGATCTGCTTGAGCACATATCCGGCCGCCCCGGCCATGACCGCGTTGAACAGCGCCTCGTCGTCGGCGAAGGAGGTCAGCATCAGGCACGCCAATCCGGGCACCTTCGAGCGGACCTCGCGGCAGACGTCCACCCCGCTGCCGTCGGGCAGGCGCACGTCCAGCACCGCCACATCCGGCCGCAACGCGGGGATCCTGGCCACGGCCGACTCGGCCGTGCCCGCCTCGCCGACCACCTCGATGTCGTCCTCGGCCTCCAGCAACGCCGCCACGCCACGCCGTACGACCTCGTGGTCGTCCACCAGGAACACCCGAATCATGACCTGGACGTTAGCCTCCGCCGGCCGCCCGGAGTAGTGGCGAAGGTCCCGGATATCCGCCATCCCGGGCCTCAGTGCCGGGACAGGCGGCGCAGGGCGCTTCTGATCCGGCCGCCGATCGGCATCCTGCCCCCGATCGACGTACGCCGCCGGGGCTGGGCGTCGCGGGCCAGGCGCAGCTCCATGAGGGCGGTGGCCGCGTCGGGGCGCTTGGCCGGCGTCGGATCGCGCATCCGCCGTACGAGGTCCATGACCTCGGGGGCGACGCCGTCGGCGGCCGGCTCGGCGTCCACGCCGGGCGCGGGCAGTTCGCCGGTCAGGAGCTGAAAGGCGATCACCCCGGCCGAGTACACGTCGGCGGCGGGGGTCATCCGGTCGGGGCGGGCCCGGCACTCGGGGGCGACGTAGTGCACGTCGAGGATGTTGGGCAGCTCGTTGGCCACGGTGTGCTTGCGCGGTCCGGGCTTGGCGTAGTCGAAGCCGGTCAGCATCGCGCGCCCGCCGTCCGTGACCAGCACGCAGGCGGGGGTGAGCGCCCGGTGGATGACGTTGTTGGCGTGGACGTGCGCGAGGCCGTCCAGCATGTCCTCCAGCACGCCGAGCTTGGCGTCGATGCCCAGCTTCCGCCCGGTCAGGTGCAGGTGCAGGGCCTGCCCGTGGACGTCGTCGAGCACGAGCACGAACCGGCTCTCGTCGTCGATGGCGAAGAAGTCCCGCGAGCGTACGACGCATGGATGCGGCGGGATCTTGGCGAGCGACTGGTAGGCGTTGGCGATCCGGCGCTGCTCGGCCACCCGCCGCCGCTGCTCGGCCAGCGGATCGGCGCGGTAGACCCGCAGCAGCACGGTCCCGCTGGTCGGGGCGGTGGCGTTGACGGCGCGATACTCGGTGACCCGGCTGTCGCCGCCGAGCTGCTCCTCCACCTCCCAGTTGCCGAAGCGCGGCGGCGCGGTCGAGCGGCGCACGGTGCCGTTCAGCGCCTCGATGATCGCGGTCCGGTACGGCCCGGCGTCCCGGCTGCACCCGTGCCGCACCCGGGACACGTCGCTGAGCATGGGGATGAGCCCGGCGATCGTGGTGACGTGCCGGGCGTCGCGGCCGGTCGGGTCGATGAGGACGGCTCCGGGGGCGGTCAGCACCACCACGTTGTCGACGTACAACCGTTCGAGCTCGCGGTGCTCCTCGATCAGCAGGCCCTTCAGCGCCCGCGCGGTGCCGCGCAGCTTGGCCACCGGCGAGCCGAACGCCTCCCGGTGCTGGGGGAACCACCGGTTGCCGGAGACCTCGAAGCGGCCCCTGGCGCCCTTCACGTCGATCACTACGAGGGAGTGGCCGGTGAGCACGACCACGTCGACCTCGAACAGGTCTGCGCCGCGCGGAATCTCGATGTTGTGCAGCAGCAGCCAGTCGTCAGGGGCGTTGTCCCGCAGGTGCGCGATGACCCTTCGCTCGGCGTCATTGACGGGGCGTCCGCCACCGACGATCTGAGCCATCTCCGCTGCTCCGCCTCTCTGACCAGATTGAGAACTTAATCCTCCTAGGTAGCGGTATTCCCGCGCCACCACTGATTCCCCCGCATTGTCCCAGGTGAAATCTGGAACCCCATCTCCCGCCGCGCTCTGCCCGGTTTGTGGCGGTTCATGTGGGAAACGGTGTAGTTCATGCGAGTCGTCGTGGTTGGTGCCAGCGGAAACGTCGGGACGAGCGTGCTCACGGCCCTCGAGTCCGAGACGAGCGTAACCTCGATCGTCGGGGTGGCCAGGCGCATGCCGGGCTGGCGTCCGGCGAAGACCGAGTGGCGTACGGCCGACATCTTCCGGGACGACCTCGACCCGATCTTCGATGGCGCCGACGCGGTCGTGCACCTGGCCTGGCTGTTCCAGCCCACCCACGATCCGGTCACCACCTGGAACTCCAACGTCCTCGGCGGCATGCGCGTCTTCGACGCCGCCGTCCGGGCCGGGGTCTCGGTGCTCGTCTGCTCGTCGTCGGTGGGCGCCTACTCGCCGGGGCCCAAGGACCCTCCCGTCGACGAGTCGTGGCCGACCCACGGCTGGCCGAACGCGGCGTACGCGCGGGAGAAGGCCTACATCGAGCGCGTGCTGGACGTCTTCGAGCGGGACCACCCGGACATCCGCGTGGTGCGCATGCGCCCGGGGTTCATCTTCAAGGAGGAGGCCGCGACCGAGCAGCGGCGGCTGTTCGGCGGGCCGTTCCTGCCGCAACGGCTGATGCGTCCGGAGCTGTTCCGGTTCGTGCCGGACATGCCGCGCCTGCGGTTCCAGGCGCTGCACTCGCGGGACGCCGGCGAGGCGTTCCGGCTGGCGCTCACCCGCGACGTGCGGGGCGCGTTCAACCTGGCCGCCGACCCGGTGATCGACCCCGCCGTGCTGGCGGACCTGCTCGGCGCGCGGCGGGTGCCGGTGCCGGCCGCGGTGGTGCGTACGGCCGTGTCGGCCGGCTGGCACCTGCGGCTGATCCCGGCCTCGCCCGGCATGGTGGAGATGGCCCTGCAGATTCCGATCATGGACACTACCCGCGCCCGCGAGGAGCTGGGCTGGCGGCCCGAGCACAGCGCGGTGGACGCGCTGCGTGCGGCGATCGAGGGCATGCGGCGTGGTGCGGGCATGGAGACCCCGCCGCTCGCGCCGGACTCGGGCCGGCGGCGGGCCAAGGAGGTCGCCACGGGCGCGGGCACACGGCCGTGAACGGCGTCTGGGCACGGCTGAGGAGGTTCCGGAAAGGCGCGGGTGAGGTTCCGGAGGGAGACGCGATGGCGCTGCTCGACCCCGACTGCGTACGGCGGCTGCTGGAGTCGGCCGACCCGGACGTCGCGCTGGTCTTCGTCCGGGGCGAGTGCGTCGTGCTGCCGATCGACGAGATCGACGAGAAGCACCGCAAGCTCGTGGTGGTGCGCCGCGCGGACCTGCCCGAGGCCCACAGCGACGAGCCGGTGACGGAGGAACGGGTGGAGACGCTCACCCGGTGCCTGGAGAACGCCGTACGCGACTTCGGCACGTGAAAGCGGTGACCGGGGACCCGTGCCCGGGCTTGACCTTGCGCACCGAACCCCGACCCGCCGCCCCGCCGCGTGTTCCGTGACGAAGGCATCACGTTCGGTAACATCGTCTCGGCGTCCCCCATCCGAGGGCGGCCCCCATGCGGCCCCGGATGTGCCGCCCGATGCCGCCATCCCCGCCAAATGACGGCGTGTCGCGCGGTGACCCAAAATTCCGGAAAGGGCTGCGGACAAAGCGGACAGGTAACCGTGCACCGCTGGACAAATCGGGATCAAAATCTATCGCAAGCTGTGATCTGATCGTCACTCTTCGTATGGAACCCCGAATGCCGCTCGTATTCGTTGCGTGCACGGTGGGTCACCTGTGAACATCAGGGAAAGGTCCGGAATCCCTCCTACCGGGTCGGCGGCGCGACGGCGGCGGGGATTCCGCCCCCAGCGCTTCGATCCGGCCGGGAACGGATTCCTGATCGGGCCGATCGATATGCCCGGGACGTCGACTCCCGGACAGCGCATATGGGGAGGGGGCCCCGATGACTGCTATCAGGCCCCGCGGGAGCGGGGGACGCCGTCAGGCAGGGCGGATTTACGACCCGGAGTTCGGCTCGTGGATCGCCGAGGTGGCCAGGGCGGTCCGGGACGTGGTCGACAGCACACCCCGGACCATCCGCCTCTGCGCCCTGATCGCGGTTGCCGCCGCGTCATGGGCATTCCTCAGGTAGCCGTCCAGCAGCCATGAGGTAGTCGCGGACCCAGGTTAAGGCGGCCGAAGAGCCGTCGTGGCCCGGTTTACGGGATCGGGACGATAACCAGGGCCAACCGGGGTCACAACCGGGGGAAACCAGGGCGCCGCCTGGGTCCGCGGCAAGATCGTCCGGCGACGGAGAGCACCGGATCAGGCCGGATGGGTGCTGTGCCCGAGTGAGGCGGCGTCTCCACCGGCGGCGGCAGCCTCGTCCACCCGCATGGAGAGCCGGATCGTCGACTGACCGGGGACCCGGTCGATGGTGACCGAGTCGCACAGCTCACCCATGAGCCACAGGCCGAAGCCGCGGTCGCCGCGGCCGCTGGGCCGCTCGCTCGGCACGGCGCCGGGCCGCAGGACGCCCGCGCGGTCGGCGACGTCGATCACGAGCACCCCGTCGGCGCAGGAGATCGTCAGCGTGCCGGTTCCCCCGCCGTGTTCGAGCACGTTGATGGCCGCCTCGTTGGCGGCGATGACGAGGTCGTCCAGCCGGGGGCCGGTGAGGCCCGCCTGCGCGGCGTACCGCTGGATGTTCTCACGCAGCGCCGCGAGGTCATCCGTTATCGGCCACTGCCGGCGGTGATCCGACACCTGTCCTCCTCGCCGCTGCCTTCCCTGGCCGTGAATCTGCCGTCCGGTGTCTTCGAGGCTACCCTCTCGTTACCCGTTCACTGCCTTCACCTGGGGGTTAAGGGCTCACCGGCCCCGTCGCCGGCGGTGCGCCGCCGCGTCGAGCAGGGTACGCTGCCCCCGGTCGACCCGGCGGGTCGTCGGTGTGGCTCACGGCCCGGGATGAGGCCCCGCCAAGCGTTGAACGGTCAAGAAATGCCATATGTGGTTTTCCGCCCCTACGGCCGGGGGATGCAGGACTGACCGACCTGGGCCTTCTTTCTGGAAAGACCGCTTATGCCAGACGTGACAACGGAGGTCCAGTTCGACACCGTGCACGGACCCTCTCTCGTCGCGCAGGCATCCGTGGGATCGGCGCCGCTCACGCTCGGAGTCGAGGAGGAGTTCCTGCTCGTCGACCCGGAAACCGGACGGGTCGTCCCGGCGGCGAGACAGATCCGCGAACGGGCGGCCGGACCGGGGGCGGACCGGCTGGTGTTCGAACTGACACAGTTCCAACTGGAGAGCAACACCGCCGTGCACACCACGCTGGAGGACCTGCACGGCGATCTGCTGGAGACGCGCCGCGCCGCCGCCGTCGCCGCCGCGAGCGCGGGGCTGGGGCTGGTGGCGTGCGGCACCCCCCTGGACGGTAACGCGGGGGTGCCGCCGCTGTCGTCATGCCCCCGCTACCACGCCATGCTCCGCGAGTTCGGGGCGATCATGCGCGGCCAAGGGGTGTGCGGCTGCCACATCCACGTGGGCATCGGGGACCGCGAGGGGGCGGTGCGGGTCAGCAATCATCTGCGTCCCTGGCTCCCGGTCCTGCAGGCGCTCGCGGCCAACTCGCCGATCGCGGACGGCCGGGACACCGGCTACGCGAGCTGGCGGGCGCTGATGATGGGCAGATGGCCGAGCGCGGCGCCGCCGCCGTTCTTCCGCTCCGCGGAGCACTACGAGAGCCTGGTCGCCGGCATGCTGGCCGGCGGCACGATCCTCGACCGGGGGATGATCTACTGGCTGGTCCGCCCGTCCGACCACGTGCCGACGCTGGAGATCCGCGCGGCCGACGTGTGCCCGACCGCCGGGGAGACCACGATGCTGGCCGGACTGGTGCGGGGACTGGCCGAGACGGCGCTGCGCGAGGTGGGGGGCGGCCCGCCCCCCCCCCCCCGGGGGGGCCCCCCGCAGCGGGGGGGCGCGGTGGGGGGGCCCCCCCCCCCCGGGGGGGGGCG
>JADGHC010000129.1 GCA_019689655.1 Microbispora sp. | reverse complement strand
GCGGGCGGGACGCCGGGCCGGGCGGCGGCGCGGGCCCGGGCCAGGGCGTCGGCCAGGCGGTGCTGCACGCCGCCGCGCCACACGTGGCAGATGGCAAGGGCGAGCGCGTCGGCGGCGTCGGCCGGCTTGGGCATGGCGTCCAGCCGCAGCAGCCGGGTGACCATCGCGCCGACCTGCTTTTTGTCGGCGTTGCCGTTGCCCGTGATGGCGGCCTTGACCTCGCTCGGCGTGTGCAGCGCCACCGGCAGCCCCCGCCGGGCCGCGCAGACGATCGCGACGGCCGACGCCTGGGCCGTCCCCATGACCGTGCGGACGTTGTGCTGGGCGAAGACCCGCTCGACGGCGACCGCGTGCGGCTTGATCTCGTCGAGCCAGCGCTCGATCTCGGCTTCGATGACGACCAGCCGGGATCCGATGTCGTCGTCGGGCGCGGTGCGGACCACGCCGACCGACAGCAGGCTCAGCGGCGCGCCGGGACGGCCCTCCACGGCGCCGAGACCACACCGCGTCAGGCCGGGGTCCACGCCCATCACCCGCAGCTGGGGCAACCGCACCGGCTCGCCTCCCTGGTTCCGGCCGGCGCAGCCGCCGCACGTCCCTCGCTGCGCCGAACACTAGTTCGGCTGGTCACTCTATCGCGATCAGCGGGGACGCGGGGCGCGTCAGAAGTAGTCGATCAGGTACGCGGTGGAGTCGCACCCGGCGCGTCGGCGGCCTCGGGAGAGCCGATGCCCGGCAGGCCGGCACGCCGGCGGGCACCGGCTTTCCGCCCGGCCGCCCGCCTGCCGGCGTCAGGCCCCGACCTTCTCCATGACCTCGTCGCTGACGTCGAAGTTCGCCCACACGTTCTGCACGTCGTCGCTGTCTTCGAGCGCGTCGATGAGCTTGAAGACCTTGCGGGCGCCCTCCTCGTCCAGGGGGACGTTGAGCGTGGGGATGAAGCTCATCTCGGCCGACTCGTAGTCGATGCCCGCGTCCTGCAGCGCCTTGCGCACCGGGACCAGGTCGGAGGCCTCGCAGATCACCTCGAAGCTCTCGCCGAGGTCGTTGACCTCCTCGGCGCCCGCGTCGACGACGGCCATGAGCACGTCGTCCTCGGTCAGCGACCCCTTGGGGACGATCACGACGCCCTTGCGGTTGAACATGTACGACACCGAGCCGGGGTCGGCGAGCGAGCCGCCGTTGCGGGTCAGCGCCACCCGCACCTCGGACGCCGCCCGGTTGCGGTTGTCGGTGAGGCACTCGATCAGGACCGCGACGCCGCCGGGGGCGTAGCCCTCGTACATGATCGTCTGGTAGTCGGCACCGCCGGCCTCGAGGCCACCGCCACGCTTGCGGGCCCGCTCGATGTTGTCGATCGGAACCGAGTTCTTCCTGGCCTTGACGATGGCGTCATACAACGTCGGGTTGCCGTCCGGGTCGGGCCCGCCGGTCCTGGCCGCGACCTCGATGTTCTTGATGAGCTTGGCGAAAAGCTTGCCGCGCTTGGAGTCGAGCACGGCCTTCTTGTGCTTGGTCGTCGCCCATTTGGAGTGGCCGGACATCGCCTAGAGCTCCCTCACCATTTCGACAAAATACGAGTGCACCCGCGCGTCGCCGGTCAGCTCCGGGTGAAAGGACGTCGCGAGCAGCGGCCCCTGTCGGACCGCGACGATCCTATCCCCAGCCTTGGTGCGGGCCAGCACCTCCACATCCGGCCCCACCGACTCGACCCAGGGCGCGCGGATGAAGACGGCCCTGATGGGCCCGCGCCCGGCGAAGTCGAGGTCGGCCTCGAACGAGTCGACCTGACGGCCGAACGCGTTGCGGCGGACCACCATGTCGATGCCGCCGAGCGTCTGCTGTCCCTCGACCCCGCCCTCGATCCGGTCGGCCAGCATGATCATTCCGGCGCACGAGCCGTAGGCGGGCATGCCCTCCTTGATCCGCAGCCGCAGCGGTTCGAGCAGTTCGAAGGTGGTGGCGAGCTTCCACATCGTGGTCGACTCGCCGCCCGGGACGACCAGCGCGTCCACCGCGGCGAGCTCCTCCTGCCTGCGCACCGGGGTGGCGGACGCGCCGGCCTCCTCCAGGGCGCGGATGTGCTCGCGCACGTCGCCCTGCAGGGCGAGCACGCCGATCTTGGGTGCGGACGTCACGGATTACCCTCCTGTGGTGACCCTGTTCAGGGTATGGCCACGGTCTTGCGGGCCCAAAACATAGATCAGGAACGACCCAGCTTGGCCAGGGCGGGCAGGGCCCGGGCGATGGCCTCGCGCTCCGCGGGGGTCAGCGCGCCGAGCCGTTCGGACAGGTAGGCGATCCGCGCCTGCCGTACGGCCCGCAGCCGGTCGCGGCCCTCCCCGGTCAGCTCGACGGTGCGCACCCGGGCGTCGGAGGCGTCGGTGCCCCGGGCGACCAGGCCGGCCTCCTCCAGGCGGTTGACCTGAACGCTCATGGTGGGCAGCTGCACGCCGTGCTCCTCGGCCAGCTCGGTCATCCGGCGCGCGCCGTCCTCCAGGGAGCCGAGCACGGAGTACTGCTGGGCGGTGACCGGCTGCCCCGCCGTCGCACGGCGCAGCAGCATCACGATGTGACGCAGCTCACGGGACAGGTGCTCGGCGAGCCGTCCGGTGTCGTCGGTCGTCATAGCCGGTCACGATATCGGCGGCCGGTCCCGGGGGACGGAACGGGCGGCGCCCGCAACGCCGCCCACCGGGGCGCCCCGCCGGGCGCCCGGCTCCCGGGGACGACGCCTACCAGCCGCGCTCGGCGAGGCGGTGCGGCACCGGGATCTCGTCGACGTTGATGCCGACCATCGCCTCGCCCAGGCCGCGCGAGACCTTGGCGATCACGTCGGGGTCGTCGTAGAACGTGGTGGCCTTGACGATGGCGGCCGCGCGCTTGGCGGGGTCGCCGGACTTGAAGATGCCCGAGCCGACGAACACGCCCTCGGCCCCGAGCTGCATCATCATCGCCGCGTCGGCCGGGGTGGCGATGCCGCCCGCGGTGAACAGCACCACCGGCAGCTTGCCGGTCTTGGCGACCTCGGCCACCAGCTCGTACGGCGCCTGCAGTTCCTTGGCGGCGACGTACAGCTCGTCCTCGGGCAGGGAGCTGAGGCGCTTGATCTCGCTGCGGATCTTCCGCATGTGGGTGACGGCGTTGGAGACGTCGCCGGTGCCCGCCTCGCCCTTGGAGCGGATCATCGCGGCGCCCTCGGCGATGCGGCGCAGCGCCTCGCCGAGGTTGGTCGCCCCGCACACGAAGGGGACGGTGAACTGCCACTTGTCGATGTGGTTGGCGTAGTCGGCCGGGGTGAGCACCTCGGACTCGTCGATGTAGTCGACGCCCAGCGCCTGGAGCACCTGGGCCTCGACGAAGTGACCGATCCTGGCCTTGGCCATGACCGGGATGGAGACGGCGTTGATGATCCCCTCGATCATGTCGGGATCGCTCATCCGGGACACCCCGCCCTGGGCGCGGATGTCGGCCGGGACGCGCTCGAGCGCCATGACGGCGACGGCTCCGGCGTCCTCGGCGATCTTGGCCTGCTCCGGGGTGACGACGTCCATGATGACACCGCCCTTGAGCATCTCGGCCATACCGCGCTTCACGCGGGCGGTGCCGACGGCGGTGGTCTCGTTGACTTCGGGGGTGCTGCTGGACACGGTGTTACCTCACACGGCGGGCCTATGGATTCCCCTCCATGGTAGGTGGTGGCCGAAACCGGCCCTCACGCGCCCATCTGTCGGAGCCGATCACGCTTTTTGTCCATCACGGCGCGACGGGCTTGCGTGAGGCGAGCACGACCCAGACCTGGCCGCGGGCGAACGGCATGGGCGTGCCGTCGGCCAGGGTGTAGGTGGTGCCCTCCTTCTCCGAGGCGCGCGACCACTTCACGGGGTAGGCCCGGCCGTCCCTGAGCACGACGCCGGTGCCCTTGCCCACCGTGTGCACGAGCGGGGTGTAGCTGCCGGTGAAGTCGTGGAACTGCGAGCGCTCGGTCTTCACCCACTGGATGACGATCGTGGGCGCGCCCTGCTGGCCGCCCTCCGCGGCCATGTCCTTCTCGCCGTCCTGCGTCACCAGCCAGCGCTTCTGGGACTCCGACCAGGTGAAGGTGAAGCGCGCCGCCGGATAGCGCACGGTGACGCTCTTGCGCGGGGTGCCCCCGGCCGGCGGCTCGTCGGAGAAGACGAACCCGATGTCGCGCGCCTTGCTCGCCCGCGGCGCCGCGGCGAGCAGCTTCCTGGGGTTGCCGACCAGGTTGTACGGCGCGACCCGCCCCTGGGCGCGGAAGTACGCGCCGGGCACGCGGCTGTCGGACACGTCGAACAGCGAGGCCTTCTGGACGAAGGGGATCATCTTCGTCTGCACCCCGGAGTAGGCCAGGGCGGGCTTGCCGAACATCGGGAGGATGTGCAGGTCGGAGATGCGGGCGCTGCGGACCGGCCCCACCTGCGCGGGCAGCTTGGTGGAGAAGATCGCCATGAGCCGGGTGAGCCCGCCCTCGACCTGCTCGACGTAGATGATGTCGGCGCTGCGCAGGCCCATCTGCGGCTTGCCCGCGTGGGTGTTTTCGACCTTGACGGCGAGCACCGGCTTGCGGGCGGCGATCGGGCGGCCGGTGAACGGGTGCTCCGGAGGCGGCGTCGGCGACGGGGACGGGGACGCCACCTGGCTCAAGCCCTGGGACTGGGCGGCGGGCCCGTCGTCGCCGCCCGAGCACGCGGTGCCCGCCAGGACGACCGTCATGGCCAGCGTGATGCCGATCCGTGCCCGCACCGTACCCGCTCCTCCCGGTGGAGAGCCCCGCCGCCAGGCACGACGAACCTGGCCCGCGTGGACCCGTTGCCCAGCATGGCGATGAAAACGGCACGAGCTTACCGGGATCAGACCGATATACCCGACAAAAAGTGATGAGGGAGTTTTCGGAGGGCCGTCGCGGCGCGGTCCACGGCCCCGTCTATCCCGCGGAGAGGGATTCGGGCGGTTCGTCGTCGATGTCGAAGAAGCGGGGCGGGTCGGTGTGCCCGGCGAGGTGCAGCGTGCGGGCCAGCCAGCGCCGCTGGGCGGTACGGGTCACGGCGGCGGCGTTGTTGTAGAACCGGCGCGAGTAGACGACCTTGGCGACCGCCGTGTCCAGCTCCTCCAGCAGGGCCGCCCCCGCCGGATGCTCGGCCAGCTTCTCCCGGAACCGCTCCTGGTCGACCACCGCCCGCAGCGTCTTCGACAGGTCGCTCTCGGCGTGCTCGCGCTCGTCCGGCCCCGCCGTACGGGCCTCGTGGGCGGCCGCGGCGAGCACCAGCGAGGTGGCGGGGTCGAGGATGCGCGAGCCGGCGAGCTCCAGGCAGACCGCCGCCCGGCGCAGCAGCGCGGCGTCGAGCGCGGCCTGCGCGGTCTCCAGGCGGATGTGGAGACGGTCGAGCCGCCCGGCCCGCCAGGAGACGTAGACGGCGAACAGCACGACCACCACGGCCGCCAGGAGGATCAAGGTCATGGTCACGCCGGCGCCTCCCCTCTCCCTCGCGGCGCCCCGCCGGTGCGCCCGGCCGGGGCCGCGTCGCTCGTCACGGCACGTCCTCCACGACACCCGTCGCGGCGTGGGTGACCGTCTCGTAGACGCGCACGACCTCCCGGGCGACGGTGGACCAGTCGTACTTCCACACCGCCTGACGGGCCTCGTCGGACAGTTTGGCGCGGCGCTCGGGGTCGTCGAGCAGCCGGGCGGCCTCCCTGGCGAGCGCGGCCGGGTCGCCGGTGGCGAACAGCGCCCCCGCCTGCCCGTCCCCGAGCACCTTCCGGAAGGCGGGGATGTCGCTGGCGAGGATGGGCGCACCGGCCGACATCGCCTCGGTGAGCACGATCCCGAAGCTCTCGCCGCCCAGGTTGGGCGCGCAGAAGACGTCCACGGAGTGGTAGGCGCGCACCTTGTCGGCCTCGCTGACCATGCCGAGCACCCCGACCCTGTCCCGGTACGGCTTGGGCACCCGCCCGAGCACGTCGTCGGGGTCGCCGGGGCCGGCGATCAGCAGCCGCAGCTTCGGCCGCTCGGGGGCGAGCAGGGTGAACGCCTCGAGCAGCACGGGCAGGCCCTTGCGCGGCTCGTCCATCCGCCCCAGGAAGCCGATCACGTTGCCGTCCGGGCCCCAGCCGGGCAGCGGCTCGCCCTCGGCGTACCTGCGCACGGTGACGCCGTTGGGGATCAGCACCGCGTCGCCGCCGAGATGCTCCACCAGCGTCTTGCGCGCCGCCTCGGAGACCGCGATCCTGCCGGTGATCTTCTCCAGCGCGCTCTGCAACATCGGCGCGGCCACGGACATCGCCCGCGACCGCTCGTAGGAGGCGTGGAACGTGGCCACGATCGGCCCGCGGGCGACCCAGCAGGCCAGCACGCCGAGGGACGGCACGGCGGGCTCGTGCACGTGCAGCACGTCGAACCCGCCCTCCCTGATCCACTTGCGCACCCGGCCGGCCGACAGGAAGCCGAACGCCAGGCGGGCGACCGAGCCGTTGTACGGCACGGGCACCGCCCGGCCCGCCGGGGTCACGTACGCGGGCAGCTCGGCGTCGTCGGCCGCGGGGGCGATGACCGACACCTTGTGCCCGTCGTCGATGAGCGCCTCGGCGAGGTCCCTGATGTGGGCCTGTACGCCCCCGGGAACCTCCCAGGTGTAGGGGCAGACGAGGCCGACTTTCACGACGCGGCCCCGGCACGGGGCTCCAGGTCGTCGAGCCAGAGGCGCTGGAGCATGTGCCAGTCCTCCGGATGCTCGGCGATGCCCTTCTCGAACACCGCCGCCACGGCCTGGGTCATCACCCCGACCTTCTCCTCCCGCGTCCCCTCGGCCGGGACCGGGATCTCCTCGTACACCCGGATGCCCCAGCCGTCCCCTTCGAACCACAGCACGGCGGGCAGCAGGGCGGCGCCCGTCTGGACCGCCAGCGCGGCGGGCCCGGCGGCCATGCGGGTCCTGGCACCGAAGAACTCGACCTCGACGCCGGAGGCGGTCAGGTCGCGCTCGGCGGGCAGGCACACCGGCCTGCCCTCGCGCAGCCGCTGGGCGAGCGTGCCGAACGCCATCGCGCTGCCGCCGTCCCTGGCGGTCAGCGGCAGCACCTCCATGCCCAGGCGCTCACGGTAGGCCACGAAGCGCTCGAACAGCGACTCCGGCTTGAGCCGCTCGGCGACCGTGGTGAAGCGGTGCCCCATGTGCACCAGCCACGCCCCGGCGAGGTCGTAGTTGCCCATGTGGGGCAGCGCGACCACCACGCCCCGGCCCCGCGCGAGGTTGCCGAAGATGAACTCGGCCCCGGTGATGCGGGTGCCGTCGAGGATGCGCTCGCGGGTGTAGGCGGTGAACCGGAACGACTCCATCCAGTACCGGAAGTAGGAGCGCATGCCGGCCCGGCTCAGGGCACGTACGGCCGGGTCGCCCGGGTCGCCGCCGACGACACGGGCCAGGTTGGCCTCCAGGCGGCGCACCGACGTGCCGCGCCTGCGCCACAGCCAGTCGGCGAGGGCCCGGAAGAACCAGGCGGCGAGCCGTTCCGGCACGTAGCGGACCACGGCCCAGCCGACGGTGTACGCCGCCGCGATCAGCCGGTCGGCGAGCGGCACCGCGCCGGACGGCGCGGGTCGCCCGGGGGGTGGGCCGGCCGTGCCTTTCATCTGACCACCGCCTGTCTGTAGACGTGCACCATCCGCTGGACCACCGTGACGGCGCTGGCGGCGGCGAGCAGCCAGAGCCCGGCCGCCAGGACGTACGGCACGCCGAGGCCCGACAGTCCCGCCGCGACGAGCACGACCACGAGACGCTCCCCCCGTTCGGCGATGCCGACGTTCGCGGTCATGCCGAGGCCTTCGGCCCTGGCCTTGGCGTAGGAGACCAATGCTCCCGCGACGAGGCAGAAGAGCGCGACTGCCGCGAGGACGATCTCGGGATCGTCCTTGAGGACGAAGTAGAGGATCAGCCCCGAGAAGATCGAGGCGTCGCCGAGCCGGTCGAGTGTGGAGTCCAGGAAGGCGCCCCACGTGCTCCCCTTGCCCGTCATCCGGGCCAGCACGCCGTCCAGGAGGTCGGCGAGCACGAAGAACGTGATGACGAGCGTTCCCGCGAACAGATGCCCGAGCGGGTACAAGGCGAGGGCCGAGGCCACCACTCCGAGCGTGCCGACGGTGGTGATCACGTCGGGCGAGATCCCCCAGCGGGCGAGGGTCCGCCCGAGCGGGCTCATGACGCGGGTGACGGCGGGGCGCAGGATGTTCAACATCGCCGTCCGATCGTAGGCCATCCAGCGGCGTCGCACCTCGCAAGCACATTCCGCCGAAAAGTCTTGTGATATGCGCCACATGGGTAAAGGGTGAAGAGCACGCGCCCGCACGGCGGCGCGGAGATGTCACGGAGGCGAACCCTGCGTGACGGGCACCGCGCGGCCGTGGGAGGGCGGGGCCCCCGGGCGCGGGAACAGCGACGGCACGAGCGGCCGGCGCGGGGTGCGTGCCACGTGCCCACCCCGACCGCTCCGAGATTCGGGAGGCGATGTGGCCGAAAGATCAACCGGCGCGGCAACAGGGGCCGCGGGCAGGGCACCCGCGGCCGATCGGCCAGACATGGTGCGGAATGTCGTGCTGGTCGGCCATTCAGGGGCAGGAAAGACCACGCTGGTCGAGGCGCTGCTGGCGGAGACGGGAACCATCCAGCGCCCCGGCCGGGTCGAGGACGGCACCACGGTCAGCGACTTCGACGAGGTGGAGGTGCGCCAGCAGCGCTCGGTCAACCTCTCGGTCGCCCCGGTCGTGCACAACGGAATCAAGATCAATTTCCTGGACACCCCGGGGTACGCCGACTTCGTCGGCGACCTGCGGGCCGGACTGCGCGCCGCGGACGCGGCGCTGTTCGTCGTCTCGGCGGCCGAGGGCGTGGACGGGCTCACCCGCATGCTGTGGGAGGAGTGCGCGCAGGTCGGGATGCCCCGGGCGGTGGTCATCACCAAGATCGACCATCAGCGGGCCAACTTCGACGAGGCGCTCGCCACGTGCCAGGAGGTGTTCGGCGACGGCGTGGCGCCGCTCTACCTGCCGGTCGGCGGCACCGCGCTGCTCGGCCTGCTGTCGCAGCGGCTGTTCGATTACAGCGGCGGCCGCCGGACCGAACGGGAGCCGGACGACTCCCAGCTCGCGCTCATCGAGCAGTACCGCGACGACCTCATCGAGGGGATCATCCAGGAGAGCGAGGACGAGACCCTCATGGACCGGTACCTGTCCGGCGAGACCATCGACACCAAGGTCCTGATCGACGACCTGGAGAAGGCGGTCGCGCGGGCGGGCTTCTACCCGGTGCTGGCCACCGCGCCCGGCGTCGGGATGCAGGAGCTGCTGGAGATCGTCACGCAGGGCTTCCCGTCACCCCTGGAGCACCCGCTGCCGAAGATCACCAAGATCGACGGCACGGAGTGCGGGAAGATCACCGCCGACCCGGACGGCCCGCTCGTGGCCGAGGTCGTGAAGACCACGAGCGACCCGTACGTCGGGCGGATCAGCCTCGTCCGGGTCTTCTCCGGCACGCTGCGCCCGGACATGACGGTGCACGTGTCGGGCCACGGCCTGGCGGAACGGGGGCACGAGGACCACGACGTCGACGAGCGGGTGGGCACGCTGTCGTCGCCGCTCGGCAAGGTCCAGCGGCCCGTGGGCAAGTGCGTGGCCGGCGACATCTGCGCGATCGCCAAGCTGTCTCACACCGAGACCGGCGACACGCTGTCCGGCAAGGACGAGCCGCTGCTGGTCGAGGCGTGGACCATGCCGGAGCCGCTGCTGCCGGTGGCGATCAGGGCCAAGTCGAAGGCCGACGAGGACAAGCTCAGCCAGGCCCTCGCCCGCCTGGTCGCCGAGGATCCGACCCTGCGGCTGGAGAACAACGCCGAGACCCGCCAGCTCGTGCTGTGGTGCATGGGCGAGGCGCACGCCGACGTCCTGCTCGACCGCCTGGCCAAGCGGCACGGCGTCGAGGTCGAGAAGATCGATCTGCGCGTGCCGCTGCGGGAGACGTTCGGCGGCAAGGCGCAGGGCATGGGGCGCAACGTCAAGCAGACCGGCGGCCACGGGCAGTACGCGATCTGCCACATCGAGGTCGAGCCGCTGCCGTCGGGCGGCGGGTTCGAGTTCGTCGACAAGATCGTGGGCGGGGTGGTGCCGAGGCAGTTCATCCCGTCCGTGGAGAAGGGCGTGCGGACCCAGATGGAACGCGGCGTCGTCGCCGGCTACCCGATGGTCGACATCCGCGTCACGCTCTACGACGGCAAGGCCCATTCGGTCGACTCCTCCGACATGGCCTTCCAGATCGCCGGCCAGCTCGCGCTCAAGGACGCCGCGTCCAAGGTGGCGACGCACCTGCTCGAACCGGTCGACGAGGTGTCGGTGCTCGTGTCGGACGACTACGTCGGGGCGGTGATGTCCGATCTGTCCGCCCGCAGGGGGCGGGTGCTCGGCACCGAGCCGGTCGGCACCGGGCGCACGCTGGTGCGCGCCGAGGTGCCGCAGCTGGAGATCACCCGGTACGCGATCGACCTGCGCTCGCTGTCCCACGGAACGGGCACGTTCACCCGTTCCTTCCTGCGGTACGAGCCGCTGCCCGCGCACCTGGCCGAGAAGGTGGCCGCGGCGGGCGAGTAGCCCGGCCGGCGACCCGGCGGCCCGCCTCCCGGCCGCCGGGGCCCGGCGGGCGTCCCGTCCGCGAACTCCCGGCGCCCGCGCACCGGCGTGAGGCGCCGGGCTCGGACGCCCGCCGGGCGGCCACCCGGGGGGATGAGCGGTCCGCGCGTGGCACGGGTTTCCCGCCTCACCTGCGCGGGGAGCCCCTTTGAATGCCACGTGTCACCTTCGCATCACAAATTCGCTTCGCTTTTCGGGCTAAACCGCTGTTTTACCGGTGTCAGACTTATGCCCTGACTTACTGGCAATTCGGAGGGGTAGCCACGTGACCGAGCGGGGACAGGTCATCCGCCCGTTGATCGCAACCACCGTCATCGCCGCCGTAGCCATCGGAGCCGCGCACACGTTCGGCCCCGACGCCCGGGCCGAGAAGGTCGCCACCGGCAAGGCCGGCCGTACGGCGGCGCCGAAGGCGGTGCCCCAGCATGTCAGGGCGGAGACGCTCACGGCGGACACCACGTGCGCCACCAGCGTGAAATATCCCAAACGTCAGCTTCGCGGCGTTTGGATCGCCACCGTGCACAACCTCGACTGGCCGTCGAAACCGGGGCTGCCGGTGGCCCGGCAGAAGGCCGAATACCTGAAGATCCTCGACAACGCGGTCAAGCGGCACCTGAACGCGGTGTTCTTCCAGGTGCGGCCCGCCTCGGACGCGATCTACCGCTCGTCGCTGGAGCCGTGGTCGCAGTGGCTCACCGGCACCGCGGGCAAGGACCCGGGCTGGGACCCGCTGCCGTTCCTGGTGGACGAGGCGCACAAGCGGGGCCTGCAGTTCCACGCGTGGTTCAACCCCTACCGGGCGGCCGACTCCGCCTCCTCCCCGCTGCCCCCGGGGCACCCGGCGCGGCGTCATCCCGAATGGACCGTCAAGCACGAGGGCAAGCTGTACTACGACCCGGGCCTGCCGCAGGTGCGCGACTGGGTGACGAAGGTCGTGACGGACGTGGTCAAGCGCTACGACGTCGACGGCGTCCACTTCGACGACTACTTCTACCCCTACCCGGGCAAGGGCACGCCGTTCGCCGACCAGGCCGCGTACAAGAAGTACGGCAAGGGCATGTCGCTGGCCGACTGGCGGCGGCGCAACGTGAACCTGCTGGTCGCGCAGGTGTCCCGGGCGGTGCACGCGGTCAAGCCGTACGTGGCCTTCGGGATCAGCCCGTTCGGCATCTGGCGCAACAAGACCGAGGACCCGGCGGGCTCGGACACCAAGGGCATGTCGGCCTACGACTCGATCTACGCGGACGCGAAGGCGTGGATCAAGGCGGGCACGGTCGACTACGTGATGCCCCAGCTCTACTGGCCCCGGGGGTACGCCGCGGCGGACTACTCCGTGCTCGCCAAGTGGTGGGCCGACGCGGTGAAGGGCACCGGCGTCGACCTCTACATCGGGCAGGCGCTCTACCAGGTGGGCACCACCGGCACCCCGGGCTGGACCAAGCCGAACGAGCTGCCCTCCCATCTCTCGCTGAACCGCAAGTACCCGGAGATCTCGGGCGACGTCTACTTCAGCGCCACGCAACTGGTGCAGAACCCGCTGGGCGTGCTCGACCGCATCGTGCGCGGCTTCTACGCCCGTCCCGCGCTGCCGCCGGTGCTCAGGAAGCCGTCCATGGTGCCCGCCCCTCCGCGCGGCGTGAAGGCCGTGGGCAAGACGCTGACCTGGCCGGTCCAGCCGAGCGCGTGGGAGTACGGGATCTACCGGGTGACGGGCAAGGACACCTCGTGCGCCACCGCGGACGCGCGCAACCTGGTGGCGGTGGTGCCGGCCTCCGCCGCCCCGTCGTACCGCATCGGCCGCTCCGGCGTCTATCTCGTCACCGCCATCGACCGGTTCGGCAACGAGAGCCCGACGGCCGCGGCGGCCCAGGTCCTCTGAACCGGCCGAGCCTCGCGCCCCCGGCGAATTTTCCGGGGGCGCGGGCGGGCCCGCCGCGGGGCACGGCAGGCCGGCGACGGC
>JADGHC010000002.1 GCA_019689655.1 Microbispora sp. | reverse complement strand
GATCCGCCTGGCGGATCGGCTTTCCCTGCCCCGCTACGCGGGAGGGTCCGCTTCACCCCCGGCCTGAAGGCCGGAGCACTGCGGACGAGCCTGGTAGCTACCGGCGCTCGCGCAGGACGCGGACGGCGATGCGCCGCAGCAGTGAGGGAGCCCGCGGCGACCCTCCGGCGGGCAGGACCGACACCTGCCCGCCGCGGCGTACGGCCAGCCCGAACAGCAGGTCCACGTCCTTCTGGTCGACGCGGAGCGCGGGCCGCCAGGACCCCGGGCCGAGGCAGTCGTCGCCGCCGATCCGGCTCACCGGCACCCGCGCGACGAGCTGCCCGGCCACCTTGCCGGGGATGCCCGGCTCGACCAGCGCGGGCACGACCATGCTGCGCCCGCGCCCGTCCTGCTCGCGCAGCACCAGCTCGGTCGGCGGCCCGCCGCTCGGCGGCACGTACGGCACGGGCACGACGACGAAGACGTGCCCCTCCTGCCGGGCCACGGTGGCCCGGGACGACACCAAAGCGATCGACTCGGGGAACGACTTCGGCTCCACGCACACGCCCAGCTCGCCGCGCTCGGACCAGCACGGCACGACGAGCCGTTTCGGCTCCCCCGCGAGCGCGCCCGCGCAGGTCGGCGGCAGGGTGGGGCGGGCCACCCTGGTGCGGCCCGCGGGCATGCCCCGCATGCGCACGTGGATCTCCCACAACCCGGCGGGCAGCGGCCGCCCGAGTGCCGCCTCGCCCGCGTCGAGCCGGGCCTGGCCGCTCACCCAGAGCCGCACCTGGCCGCCGCGCGCCTGATCCCCCAGCCCGGAGCGCCCCACCGAGCAGGTGACCGGCAGGGAGTGAACCACCCCGGTCTCCACGTGGCGGACGTACACCTCCATGCGGGCCCGGCGCACCGCGTCGGTCATGTCGGCGCCCTCGTCGTCGAGCAGGCCGTCGAGCATGCCCTCGACCGCGGGGGGCGGGGTCCACAGCAGCCGGTCGCCGTGCTGCCGCAGCCACATGGGAGCGCCGCCGGCCCGCAGCACCTCCACGCTCAGGTCGAGCAGCAGCACGCCCTGATCCCAGCGCATGTCGCGTAGCTGCGCGCTGAGCCTGGTGCCCCTGGACGCCTCGGCGAGGGCCACCAGCGCATCGAGGCGGTCTTGGCGCAGCAGGGCCGTACGGGCGCGCAGGTGCGCGGGCAGGTGGTCGTCGAGCGCCGGGGGGAAGCGGTCGAGGGTGAAGCGGCGCAGGAACGAGAACAGGACCATCCGCTCGTCGGGCGTCGCGGTGAGGAACCGCGAGCCCGCCAGGCGGCGCAGCCCGAGGGTCCGGTACCAGTGGGCCTGGATGCGTTCCCGCTGCGGACCCGGCTCGGTGTAGGCGTCGACCACGTCGAAGATCGCGTTGAGGCCGTCGAAGAGCGCCTCGGCGTCCGGGGCCTCATCATCCTCCGGGGAGGCCGGGGCCAGGTGGCAGCAGATCTCCCCGGCCAGCACCGTGATCACCTTCGCGGTGAGGTACGCCCTGGTCACGAAGGCCTGCTCGGACAGCGGCCGGTCGGCGAAGCGGAGCTGGCAGGTCTCCAGGAAGTCGCGGCTGAACAGCTTGTGGGCCGTCGGCAGCGCGAGGAGGTGATCGCGCAGCACGTCCGCCCGGTCCCGGTCGCGGGCGAAGGCGGCCGGCGGCGGCCCCTGGCCGGCGAGCCTGCCGATCAGCACGTCGGCGTCGGCCTGCACGGCTGCGTCGTACATCCGCTCCAGGGCGTGCGGCTCCAGCCGGTCGTACTGGCCGAGCAGGTAGACGTACTCGCCGCGGGCCACCGACAGGCCGACGTTGCGCCCGCGGGCGGGCGAGCCGCTGTGGTCGAGGTGCAAGACCCGCACGTTGTCACGCTGCCCGGCGATGGCGTCGAGCCGCCTGCGGGTCCCGTCGGTCGAACCGTCGTCGGCGAAGATGACCTCGTACTCGTCCGGTGGCAGCGACTGCTCCAGCACCGAGCGTACGGACGCGCCGAAGGCGTCGTTCGACAGCCCGGGGTTGGACACGGGCATAACCACGCTGACCTTCACACCCATGAGCCCAAGGGTGCAGGCCGGCCCCAGCCGTACACGGGGGCTTGCCGAAAGGTCGAGAAGTCCTGACCAGAGTTTCGCGGATCGGCTACCGACCGCTCATCGCCGAATGGTGCGCGACGATCGCGGCGATTCGGACGCCCGGTCCGTCCGCCGGCGTCCGTACTAGTACCAGCCGGTGGCCTGGGAGTGCGCCCAGGCGCCGCAGGGCGACTTGTAGCGGCCCGCGATGTAGTTGAGACCCCACTTGATCTGCGTGGCGGGGTTGGTCTGCCAGTCGGCGCCCGCGCTCGCCATCTTGCTGCCCGGCAGGGCCTGGGGGATGCCGTAGGCGCCGCTGTAGCGGTTCATGGCCCGCTCATTCCAGTGGCTCTCCTTGTCCCAGAGCTTCTCCAGGCAGCCCCACTCGCCGCCCCAGCCGCGCGCCTCGGCCATCTGCTTGCCGATCGCCTTGTTGCTGCCGGGGTCGGGGGTGGAGCCGGGCGGGAAGTCGGCCGGGCTGAAGCCGCCGCCGCCGGGGGCCTTCTGCACGATCTCGACCGGGTCGAGGACCTTCTTCCGGTCGCGGGCCCTTTCCAGCCGGTCCTTGCGCCAGGCCTGGACCGCGTTCTCCTTGAGGATGTCGGTCTCGGGGTCGGGCGCGTTCGGGTCGAGGGCGAGGAAGCTGTCCGGGTCGAGCACCTGCTTGGGCGCTTTGCTGTGCTCGATCGAGGTGCGGACCACGTAGCTCGTCCCGCCCGCGAGCACGGCCAGGCTGACGGCGACGATGACGACACGCTTGGCGGTCAGCCGTGACGGGCGGGAGCGTTCGTCTCCTCCTCGCCCGGAGGCGCGGGGGCGATCCTTCAACTGCTGACCAGAGCTCACGGCTAATGAGCTTGCCCTGTGGTGGGGGGTGCTCCGCAACCGAATCCTGGTACCTGTTTGGTGACGCCTTGACCCGACCGCCGATCACATGGACTTTCCCCGTTGATGTGATTTTGCTCACACTTTGCACCACAGGGAGGGGGCATGGGTGCCCCGCACCAGCGTGCTCTATGTACTTCCCGATCAGGTGCAAACAAGGTCACAAGGCCGTGACAGATAGGGGAATTGGTGGGATAAGCACCATAATGACCGAGTGGCAGGCATCCTCCTGGTCGAAGACGACCCCTCGGTCCGCGCCGGGCTCGAGCTCGCGCTCACCCGGCAGGGCCACTCGGTCACCGCGTACGCCACGGGCGAGGAGGCTCTCGACCACGTACGCTCCCGGCGGCCCGAAATCGCGATCCTCGACGTCATGCTGCCCGGCATCGACGGAGTCGAGGTGTGCCGCCGCATCCGCAAGCTCGACCCGCTGCCGATCATCCTGCTCACGGCCCGGGGCGACGACCTCGACGTGGTGGTCGGACTGGAGGCCGGCGCGGACGACTACGTCGTCAAACCGGTCGAGCCGCGGGTGCTCGACGCCCGCATCCGCGCCGTCCTGCGCCGCCTCGAGTCGGCCTCGCCCGACCGCCTCACCTTCGGCGACCTCGTCATCGACCGCGGCGCACTCAAGGTGAGCCAGGCGGGCAAGGAGATCCACCTCACCCCCACCGAGCTGCGGCTGCTGCTGGAACTTGTCCGCCACCCCGGCCAGGTGCTCAACCGCCGCTACCTCCTGCGCGCGGTCTGGGACCACACGCACGTGGCGGACTCCCGGCTGGTCGACGCCTGTGTGCAGCGCATCCGCGCCAAGATCGAGCCCGTTCCCGCCGACCCCGTCTACATCCACACCGTGCGCGGCTTCGGGTACCGCTTCAGCCCGCCATGACCTGGGTGCCCACCGGGTTGCGGGCCCGGCTGGTGATCACCTTCCTGCTGGTGGCGGTCACCGCGTCCGCCATGGTCGCCGGCCTGGGCTACCAGATCATCCGCCGGGGGCTGCTGGATCGGGCGGAACGGGACACGGTCGCCGACGTCCGCGAGACGCTGTCCAAGATCACGCTGCCGATCGGCGCGAGCGACGTGGTCTGGCCCAGCGACAGCACCGTCACCGAGGAGGACCTCAGCGGGATGGTGCAGGCGCTGGAGGCCCCGGAGCGCACCGTCATCGTGACCTACGGCGACCTCCAAAGCTCCAACGCGGGGTCCAGGTTCACCATGTCCGACGTGCCCGACCAGCTCCGCTGGCAGGCGGCCCGGCGGCTGGTCTACCAGAGAGTGCTGTTCGGCAATCACCCCTGGCTGATCGTCGCCACGCAGATCCAGCGGGCCGCCCGCGACGGCGCGCTGCGCCCGACCGGCCTGACGGCGTACGTCTTCGTGCCGCTGTCGCAGGAAGAGGCCGTGCTGTCCCGCCTCAGGACCGCCCTCGCGCAGGCCGGAGGCATCACGCTCGTCCTGGCGCTGACCGTGGCTCTGCTGTCGGCCCGGCGCGTGCTGCTGCCCGTACGGCGGCTGGGCGCGGCGGCCCGCGCGCTCGGGGCCGGGGAGCTGCACGTCCGTCTCCCCGTACGGGGCAAGGACGAGCTGGCGGAGCTGACCGCGACGTTCAACGAGACGGCGGCGGCGCTGGAGGACACGGTCTCGGAGCTGCGGACCCTGGAGTCGATGTCGCGGCGTTTCGTCGCGGACGTCTCCCACGAGCTGCGCACCCCGCTGACCGCGATGACCGCGGTCACCGACATGCTGTCGGAGGACGCCGACGACCTGCCGGACGACGTCGGCGAGGCCGTACGGATCGTCGTGCGCGAGATCGACAGGCTGCGGGTGCTGGTCGAGCACCTCATCGAGATCAGCCGGTTCGACGCGGGCGCCGCCACGCTGCGCCGGGAGACCGTCGACGTGGGCGACGCGCTGGCCGACTGCCTGGAGATGCGGGGCTGGGCCGACCGGGTGAAGCTCACCGTGCCCGTCGGGCTCACGTTCTCCCTGGACGCCCGGAGATTCGACGTGATCGTGGCCAACCTCGTCGGCAACGCGCTCAATCACGGCGCGCCGCCCGTCCTGGTGAGCGCCCGGGTGGTGGTCGGCGGCGAGGGGCACGGGGGGCTGGAGGTGACCGTGCGCGACCACGGGGACGGCATTGCGGAGCACGCCCTCCCCCACGTCTTCGACCGTTTCTACAAGGCCGGCTCCGACCGGGCCAGGAGCGCGGGCAGCGGCCTCGGCCTGTCCATCGCCAAGGCCAACACCGAACTGCACGGCGGCACGATCACGGCCGAGCGGTGCGAGCCCGGCACCCTCTTCCGTGTGTGGATCCCGAAACCATGAGCGCGAAACGGGTCAGGCACGCGGTCGCCGCCATGCTCGCCGGGCTGCTCATGTCGCAGACGGCCTGCGGGGTCGCACCGACCGGTGTGATCGACGCCGGGCCGGCGCCGGTGATCAGCGGCACCCCCACCCTCGTCACGATCTACCTGCTGCAGGACGGCCGGCTGTGGCCGACCCGGGTGGTCGCGCGCTCACCACACGTCAACGACGTGCTCGACGCCCTGTTCGCGGCCAGCGGGCGGCCGTCGAACCGGCTGTCCACCGCGCTGACCGGGCTCACGCTGGCCCAGGTGCAGCTCGTCAGGTACACCCAGGACGCCGGCAGCCACAACGACCCCGACGCCACCCTCAGCCTGCGCGTACGGCTGTTCGTGAGCGGCTGGAAGATCACCAGGGCGGCCATGGCCCAGATCACCTGTACGGCGCGGCTGCGCCCGGAGATCTGGGCCGTGGAGATCGCGCACGCCACTCCCGACAGGAACGGACCGCTGAAGGTCCACACCTGCCGGGAGTTTTGGGACCTGGCCCCCAAGAACGGCCATCTGCCCCCGTGACCCGGCGCGCGGCCGCTAGAGCGTGATGTTCTCCAGCATCTCGGTCACCAGGGCGGCGATCGGCGACCGCTCCGACCTGGTCAGCGTGATGTGGGCGAACAGCGGGTGGCCCTTGAGCTTCTCGACCACGGCCACGACGCCGTCGTGCCGGCCCACCCGCAGGTTGTCGCGCTGAGCGACGTCGTGGGTCAGCACGACCCTCGAGTTGGCCCCGATGCGGGACAGCACGGTCAGCAGCACCCCGCGCTCCAGCGACTGCGCCTCGTCCACGATCACGAACGCGTCGTGGAGGGACCGGCCGCGGATGTGGGTCAGCGGCAGGACCTCGAGCATGCCGCGGTCGATGACCTCCTCGATGACCTCGGGCGAGGTCACCGCACCCAGCGTGTCGTAGACCGCCTGGGCCCACGGGCCCATCTTGTCGTTCTCCGTGCCGGGCAGGTAGCCCAGCTCCTGGCCGCCCACGGCGTACAGGGGACGGAACACGATGATCTTGCGGTGCTGGCGGCGCTCCAGGACGGCCTCCAGGCCCGCGCACAGCGCCAGCGCGGACTTGCCGGTGCCCGCGCGGCCGCCCATCGAGACGATGCCGACGTCGGGGTCCATCAGCAGGTCGAGCGCGATCCGCTGCTCCGCCGACCGGCCGTGCAGCCCGAAGACCTCGCGGTCGCCCCGGACCAGCCGTACGGACTTGTCGGGCATGACGCGGCCGAGCGCCGATCCGCGGCTCGACAGCAGCCGCAGGCCGGTGTGGCACGGCAGGTCGCGCGCCTCGTCGATGTCGGCCGTGCCGGCCTCGAAGAGGGCGGCCATCTCCTCCGTGGTGACCTGCAGCTCCGCCATGCCGGTCCAGCCGGACTCGACCACCATGCCGGCGCGGTACTCCTCCGCGCTGAGGCCGATCGAGGCGGCCTTGACCCGCATCGGCAGGTCCTTCGACACCAGCACCACGTCCTTGCCCTCCGCCGCGAGGTTCTGCGCGACGGTGAGGATGCGGGTGTCGTTGTCGCCCAGGCGGAAGCCCGCCGGGAGGCAGGACGGATCACTATGGTTGAGCTCGACCCGGATGGTCCCCTCGCCGATCGGCATGGGCTCATCCAGCCGTCCGTACCGCACTCTCAGGTCATCGAGGAAGCGCAACGCCTCCCGGGCGAAGTAACCGAGCTCGGGGTGGTGGCGCTTGGCCTCCAGTTCCGTGATGACGACGATCGGGATGACGACCTCGTGCTCGGCGAAGCGGCTCATCGCCGCCGGGTCGGCGAGCAGGACGGACGTGTCCAGAACGTAGGTGCGGGATGTGGACGGGTTGCTCGAGGACACTGCCACGCGTTCTCCCCCGGGCGCCTCAAGCCGGCGCCCTGCCTTGACTGGTGGTGAACGGACCGGACCCGTGTCGACCTGCGAAGACCGACCGGGGTTCCGGCCCTCCTCGCATGGTGGTCGCGCAAGGACGGGCCCTCTCCCGAGGTGGTGGCCGCCGATCCCCTCAACGGCCGCTCAGCTACCACGTTACGTAACGAATCCCCCCGGCCCAAGAGGTTTTCGCCAGGGAAAAATCGCTGGTCACATAACGTCTCAGGAGCCGTACCGACGGTGCCGTGCGGCGTACGAGCGCAGCGCCCGCAGGAAGTCGACTCTGCGGAAGTCGGGCCAGTAGGCCTCGCAGAAGTAGAACTCGGAGTGGGCGCTCTGCCAGAGCAGGAATCCGGAGAGCCGCTGCTCTCCCGAGGTCCGGATGACGAGATCCGGGTCGGGCAGGCCGCGCGTGTAGAGATGCTCCGCGATGTGCTCGACGTCGAGGACCTCCACGAGGTCCTCGATGCTCGCGCCCTTGCTGGCATGCTCCTGGAGGAGGGAGCGCACCGCATCAGCGATCTCACGCCTTCCTCCATACCCAACCGCAACGTTCACAATCAGGCCGGGACGATGCGATGTGGCTTCTTTTGCGTGTTTGAGGACACGGGCCGTGTGATCGGGCAGAAGGTCGAGCGATCCCATGGGATTGAGGTGCCATCCCTGGTCCACGAGGTCCTGCACGAGGTTCTCGATGACCCGAAGCAGGGGCTCCAGCTCGGACTTGTCCCTGGAGAGGTTGTCGGTGGACAGCAGCCACAGCGTCACGTACTCGACCCCGGCCTCTCGGCACCACACGAGCAGCTCGGAGATCTTGTCGGCGCCCTTCTGGTGGCCGCGGCTGACGTCGCGCAGCCCCATGGCCCGGGCCCACCTGCGGTTGCCGTCCACGATGACGCCGACGTGGCGCGGGATCTGGTTGGGGGACAGCTTCCGTTCGAGCCTGCGTTCGTACAGCTTGTAGACGAGATCGCGCACGCTCATGCCCGCTCCCCGCCCGGCGACTCGAGGGCCGGTCGTTCCGCCGGCGCGCAAGCCGGCACTTCGCGAGACGCGCTGTGTTTGTCGATCCGTACGCTGCGCTCGCTCATGCGACCCTCTTCCTCGCGACGGTGGGCTCGATCACCAATTATCGCGGGCGGTGAGGCGTGCCCTGACGGCCCGCGCCCGGAGGACGCGGGCCGCGGGCGAGGCCGGCTCAGCCGAGCCGCTGGACGAGCGCGCGGTACTCGTCCCACAGCTCCTTCGGCATGTGGTCGCCGAAGGTGTTGAAGTGCGACGGGATCAGCGCGGCCTCCGCACGCCACGCCTCACGGTCGACGCTGAGCAGCAGCTCCATGTCCTCGGGCGCGATGTCGAGCCCCTCGGTGTCGAGCGAGGCCGGCAGGTTGCCGATCGGCGTGGGCACGGCGTCGGCCTCGCCGTTCAGCCGCTCGATGATCCACTTGAGCACGCGGCTGTTCTCGCCGAAGCCCGGCCACAGGAAGCGGCCGCTCGCGTCCTTGCGGAACCAGTTCACGTAGTAGATCCTGGGCAGCTTCTCCGGGTCGGCCATCTTGCCGATCTTGATCCAGTGCGCGAAGTAGTCGCCCATGTTGTAGCCGCAGAACGGCAGCATCGCGAACGGGTCCCGGCGCAGCTCGCCGACCTTGCCCTCGGCGGCGGCCGTCTTCTCCGAGGCCACGTTGGCACCCAGGAAGACGCCGTGCTGCCAGCTCAGCGACTCGGTCACCAGCGGCACCGCGGTCGCCCTGCGGCCGCCGAACAAGATGGCCGAGATCGGCACCCCGGCCGGGTCCTGCCACTCCCGGGCGATCGTCGGGCACTGCTCGGCCGGAGTGGTGAACCGGGCGTTCGGGTGGGCGGCGGGCTCCGGGGAATCCGGCGTCCAGTCGCGGCCCCTCCAGTCGATGAGGTGCGCCGGCGGCTCGTCGGTGAGGCCCTCCCACCAGACGTCCCCGTCGTCGGTCATCGCGACGTTGGTGAAGATGCTGTTGCCCCACAGCGTCTCGATCGCGTTGGCGTTCGTGGACACCCCGGTGCCGGGGGCCACGCCGAAGAAACCGGCCTCCGGGTTGATCGCGTACAGCCGGCCGTCGGGGCCGAAGCGCATCCAGGCGATGTCGTCGCCGATCGTCTCGACCTTCCAGCCCGGGATCGTGGGCTGGAGCATGGCGAGGTTCGTCTTGCCGCACGCCGACGGGAAGGCCGCCGCGATGTAGCGCGCCTCGCCCCGCGGCGGCGTGATCTTGAGGATCAGCATGTGCTCGGCCAGCCAGCCCTCGTCGCGGGCCATCACGCTGGCGATCCGCAGCGCGTAGCACTTCTTGCCCAGCAGCGCGTTGCCGCCGTAGCCCGAGCCGTACGACCAGATCTCGCGGGTCTCCGGGAAGTGGCTGATGTACTTGGTCTTGCTGCACGGCCACGGCACGTCGGCCTGGCCGGGCTCCAGGGGCGCGCCCACCGAGTGGACGGCCTTGACGAAGTCGCCGCGCTCCTCGATGAGCCGCAGCGCGTCCTCGCCCATCCGCGTCATGATCCGCATCGACACGACGACGTACGGCGAGTCGGTGATCTCCACGCCGAGCTGCGAGATGTTCCCGCCCAGGGGGCCCATGCAGAAGGGCACGACGTACATCGTCCGGCCACGCATGCAGCCCTTGAACAGCGTGGCGAACGTCCGGCGCATCTCGTCCGGCGCGATCCAGTTGTTGGTGGGGCCGGCGTCCTCCTCGCGTTCCGAGCAGATGAACGTGCGGTCCTCCACGCGGGCGACGTCGCTCGGGTCCGAGGCCGCGTAGAAGCTGTTGGGACGCTTGACGAGCCGTTTGAATGTGCCCTTCTCGACCAGAAGGTTGGTCAGGCGCGTCCACTCGGCCTCGGAGCCGTCGCACCATTCGATCCGGTCCGGCTGGGTCAGCTCCGCGATCTGGTTCACCCAGGCCGCCAGATCGCGGTGAGTCGTGGGCCTCGGTGCCTCTACTGAAATGGACACGGGGGCGGCTCCTTAATCTCTCAGGGCCAGAGCATCATCGCCGGAGAATGACCTCCGAATCCAATTGGAGTAGACCACCCTGTTTCCACTCCGATAAATCGGCGGCGTTCTCCATATCACGGCCTCCGGCCGCATCACCGCAGGCAGAGACCGTGACGTCGTGGGACCTTACCCACTCTGCCCCTGTTGGAAAAATGTTCGTTATCCCCTTACCCACCTCACCGGAGTTACACATTGGTGTAGGCCAATTTCACTGGTCCAGACCTTTACCGGAATTGGTTCAGTCCAATCCGCCGGGACCTTCCGCCCTGATTCGATCTACCTGCCGGAGGGCATCGCGCAGGTCAGCGAGCCAGCTGTCGGTGTGTTTGCCCACGAGCCGCACGCACCAGGCCAGCGCGTCGCTGCGGCTGCGCGCGACACCCGCGGCCACCAGAGTGTCGAGGACCTGCCGCTCCGGCTGCCGCAACCGGGTCATGACCGGGACGGAAAGAGTGGTGAACATCACTTTCCGGCCGTCCACGACGACACCCCAGGAGACCTTGCGGCGGAAGCGGTGCTCGGCCTCCCTCGCGATGGCGATCCTGCGCTCGCGGGTCTCCTCGCGGAACCGCTCGACGTACCCCTCGATGGCGGCCGCCCGCTCCGGGGCGGGGAGCCCGTCGGCCACCGTCAACGGCGCAAGCGTGCCGAGCACGGTGATCTCTTCACGGTCCGGCACGATCGCGGGGGGCTCGGTGAACCAGTCGCCCGGCAACCGGCCGGCGAACCAGGCGCTCAACTCTTCATCCGCATGCATGTAATGAAGATTACATCGTTATCAGCGCTGTGCGCCGCCCTCTTCGAGGGACGATTGACAGCATCTACTTTTTGAGAGCTACTCTCAAAATATGGCTTCTTCCACTTCTCGCTGGTGGGCGCTCGGCGCCCTCGTACTCAGCGCCCTGGTCATCGGCATGGACGCGACCGTGCTCAACGTGGCGCTGCCGACGCTCGCGGCCGACCTGCACGCCTCGACCGGGGACCTGCAATGGATCGTCGACGCGTACCTGATCCCGTTCGCCGCGCTCATGCTCCCCGCGGGCGCGCTCGGCGACCGCTTCGGCCGCAAGCGCATGCTGCTGGCCGGGCTCGCGGCCTTCGGGATCGCGTCGCTGATCGCGACGTACGCCGGCGGCACCGGCGCCCTGATCGCGGCCCGCGCGCTGATGGGCGCGGGCGGCGCGGTGATCATGCCGCTGTCGACCTCGATCCTGCCGGTGATCTTCCCTCCGGCCGAGCGGGGGCGCGCGATCGCCGTGTGGACGGCCGCCATGGCGCTCGGCCTGCCCCTCGGCCCCGTCGTCGGCGGCTACCTGCTCGACCACTTCTGGTGGGGCTCGGTCTTCCTCGTGAACATCCCCATGATCGCCGGCGCGATGGCGGCGGTGGCCGCGTTCATCCCCGAGTCGCGGGACCCCGCCGCGCCGCGGACCGACCTGCCCGGCGCGCTGCTGTCGGTGACGGGCCTGGCGGCGCTGGTGTACGGCGTCATCGAGGCCCCGGTCCGGGGGTGGGGCGACGCCCGCGTGCTGGCCGGTCTCGGCGCCGGGGCGGCGCTGCTGACGGTGTTCGTCTGCGTCGAGGCCCGCATCCGGCAGCCCATGATGGACCTCGGCCTGTTCCGCGACCGGATCTTCGTGTGGGGCGCGGCGGGCGCCACGTTCGTGAGCCTCGGCATGTCGGGCGTGCTGTTCGTCGTCCCCCAGCACCTGCAGGCCGTGCTCGGGCACGACGCGCTCGGCACCGGAGTCCGGGTGATCCCCATGGTGGCCGGGCTGATGGCCGGCGGCCTGGCCGGAGAGCGGCTCACGGCCCGCCTCGGGCTGCGGATGGTGATGCCGGCGGGCCTGGCCGTGCTCGCCGCCGGGTTCCTCCTGGGCGCCGTGACCTCGGTGTCCTCGTCGTACGGGTTCCTCGCGGCCTGGCTGGCCCTCCTCGGCGCGGGTATCGGCCTGTCCATGGTCCCCGCCATGGACGGTGTGCTCGCCACGCTGCCCGAGGAACGGTCGGGCTCCGGCTCGGCGACCCTGCAGACCGTACGCCAGGTCGGCGGCGCGCTGGGCGTGGCCGGTCTCGGCAGCGTCCTGTCCGCGGCGTACGCCGCGCACCTGCCGGACCGAGCCCCGGAGGCGGCGGCCGATTCGATCACGGCGGCGACGGTCCTGGCCGCACGATCGGGGGACGCCGCGCTGCTGAACGCGGCCAGGGAGGCGTTCGTGAGCGGCATGGACCTGGTCCTGCTGGTGTGCGGGGGCGCGTCGCTGCTGACCGCCGTGCTGGTGGCCGTCTTCCTACCGGGGAGTACGGCCGGGGGCGGGAAGACGGCAGAATCGGGGCATGAGCTCACCTCAGCGCGCTGACCTGACCCCACCCGACCGCGCTGTGACAGGTCTGCGCGAGCGCAAGAAGGCCAAGACACGGCGGACGATCCAGGAGCAGGCCCTGCGGCTGTTCGCCGAGCGGGGTTACGACGCGACGACGGTGGAGCAGATCGCGGAGGCGGCGGAGGTCTCCCCCAGCACGTTCTTCCGCTACTTCCCCACGAAAGAGGACGTGGTCACCCAGGACGACTACGACCCGCTCCTGATGGAAGCGATCAAGACGCAGCCGCCGGACCTGCCCCCGCTCACCGCCCTGCGCCGCGCCTTCCGCACCGCCTTCGAGTCGATAACGGCCGAGGAGCTCGACCAGATGCTCGCCCGGACCAAGTTGTCCCTCTCCGTGCCCGCGCTGCGGACCCGCACGGTGGACGCGCTGTTCACCACAATCGACATGCTCGCGGGCGCGGTGGCCGAACGGGCGGGCCGCGACCCCCGCAGTCCCGCCGTACGGACGCTCGCCGGCGCGGTCATGGGGGTCACGTTCCCCGCGCTGTCCACCTGGGTGGAGCAGGACGGCAGGACGCCGCTGCCCGTGCTGATCGACGAGGCGCTCGGCTACCTGGAGGCCGGGCTGCCGATCTGACCGGCGGCGGTGGCGGGGTCAGCGCACGCGGGCGGCGATCTGCGGGCTGACCCGGACGACGCCGGCGAGGTTCTTGGTGTAGACGTCGGCGATCCTCACCACGTCGCCCGTATGCGGCGCGTGCAGCATCTTCCCGTTGCCCCAGTAGATGGCGACATGCGAGATGTAGCCGGGGTTGGTCGGATCGTTGCGCCAGAACAGCAGATCGCCCGGCTGCGCCTGCGACAGCGGCACCTGCGGCCCGGTGGCCCACTGCTGTGACGTCACGCGCGGCATGCGCACGCCCGCCTGCGCGAACGCCCACTGCACGAGCCCCGAGCAGTCGAAGCTGTCGGGCCCCTCGGCGCCCCACACGTACGGCCGCCCGAGCTTGCCGGCGGCCGCCGTGAGCATGACCCTGAGCTGCTCGGTGGACATGAACGCGGTCTGCGGCCACACCGTGCGCCCCTTCGGCGCCACCACCACGGGGTTGATCGTGGCGACCTGGCTGCCCTTGGGCAGGATCTTCAGCAGCTTCAGGCGGAGCTTGCCGGAGTCGACCTTCGGCGCGCTCACGACGAGGGCGTTGCCGTCCGGGATGCCGAGTGACGCCGCCGTCTCCTTCGAGACGATCGCGGCGATCGCCCCCATGCCCACCGTGGCGTACGCGCCGATGCGCAGGCGTTTGGAGCCGCTTTGCACCTGCGAGCCGAGCTGCACGCCGCCGTCGTGGCCGAGCTCGAAGGAGACCGCCATGTCGCCGGCGGCGATGTTGCGCCACAGCCCGTCGGAGGCGGCCGTCACCTTCGGCGTGTACGACCGGAACGTGGACGGGTTGACGCCCATCGTCGGCACCCGCTTGCCGTCCACCATCACGTCGGCCGCGCCGGTCACCTCGGCCGCCACCACGCCCTTCACCCTGCGCACCTTCGCCACGATTTCGGGCGGCAGCGGCCGATCGGCCACCACGAACAGGTGCGGGCGGAGCAGCCGCCGCAGCGGAGCCACCGGCTGCCGGGTCACCGTCCGGGCGGCCGGGGCGGCCCGCCGCCCCGCTGCCGGGGAGGCTTTGTCGGGCTCCTGCCGCGCCGCCGCCACATAGCCGTCGCCCGCGCGCGGCCCGGCCGTGGCCGCGGCCGGGCTCTCGGGCCGCGACCCGAGCGCGCCGAGCACGAGCACGTCGGCCGTCAGCACGGCGACGAGCGCCACGGCGATGAGGGGGACCGTCCTGCGCAGGTGTCCCGGACGGGGAAGACGGGGCCGGTAGGCGAGATCCCGGCGGACCTCCGACACGGCTCTCGAAAGCGTGCCGCGAGTGGATGGACGCGCTCGGCCTTCGAGCACGATCTCACCCCTCCCGCGGCGAATGATCCGGTCCCCGACGAGACTGCCGTACGGCCGGGAATACCGCAAATGGTTGCGGAATTCCCGGCCGGGGCAAAGGGAACGGAACCGCGGGTCCCGCCGCGGCGGGGATCGGTGAGGTGAACGCATCGCGCGGCCGGAGGGGAGCCCCGTGAGGATTCGGGCGCTCTTCCCGGCCGCGGAGCATCCGCCTGGATCCGCACTCGCGGCGGGCGGCGTTTGTCCGGTACTTCGTTAGTTGTCGTCAGTTGCCGACGTACGGAACGGCTTCGAGGATCTCGACGGTGTTCTGCCGGCCGTTCGGCAGCGTGTACGTCGCCTTTTCCCCGACTTTCTTGCCGTTGATGGCGGACCCGAGGGGAGAGTTCGGCGAGTAGACGTCGATGGGCGCACCGCTCTCCTCGCGGGAGGCCAGCAGGAAGGTGACCTCCTCGTCGTCGCCGTCGAAGCGGACCGTCACGGTCATGCCCGGACCGACGACGCCCTCGGCGCGAGGAGCCTCGCCGACCCTGGCGTTGTCCAGGATCTGGCGGAGATGGAAGATGCGGGCCTCCATCTTGCCCTGCTCGTCCTTGGCGGCGTGGTAGCCGCCGTTCTCCCTGAGGTCACCCTCTTCCCGGGCGGCTTCGATCTTCTTGGCGATGTCCGTGCGACCCGGGCCCGTAAGGTATTCGTACTCCGCCTTGAGGCGGTCGTACGCCTCTTGCGTCAGCCAGGTGACGTTGTCGTTCTGGGAGACGGCCACGGGCTCTCCTTGTTTCCGTAAGTGACTCGAAAGGCTGTCAAGTTAACGCCTTCGAACGCTTCCCCAAAGATTCCACTATACGAGATCACAGTAGTCGACATGTACCGCTGTGGCCTGCGCGCTTGTCCTGAGTCGTTCGCTGAACTCGAGATCCGACCGGCCCTTCGGAATGTCGACCTCCCGGCTGCCGACCTCCAGATGATGGGTGTCGAGAGCCTGGATCCGGCACATCGCCGCCCGGTCGGCGGGCTTGTGCACGGTGAAGGTGATCGAGGCGGAGTCCGGGGCACTCGCGTCGAAGGTGATCACATCGGCGCTCACGGACGGGTTGCCGTACGCGCGGAGCATGACATAGCCCCATCCGCCCGCGATGACCGCCACGATAAGCGCCATCACGACGTACGGCACCAGCCGGCCGCGGCGCGCCGGGCGGGGCGCGAACTCGTCCGGCGTCCCGAGCACCGGGCGTGTCCCCCGGTCGCCGGCCTCATCGGTGGGCATCGCGGAATCTCCCTGAGGATTGTCGGTGTTGTGCGAGACGATCGTCCACACAGCTTCGACCGTGGCCGCGACGCGGGCCGCCCCGAGTCCGGGAACGCACGGTCACTTAGAAGCTAACCTCTTTCATAACCGAAGGACACCATTGAGGAGAGCCGTGAGTGCACCGTTGAGGCTGATGGCCGTGCACGCGCACCCAGACGACGAGTCGAGCAAGGGCGCCGCCACGATGGCCCGCTACGTGGCCGAGGGCGCGGAAGTCCTGGTCGTCACGTGTACGGGCGGCGAACGCGGCTCGATCCTCAACCCCAAGATGGACCGGCCTGACATCCTCGAGAACATCGCGGAGGTGCGCCGCCAGGAGATGGAGAAGGCGCGCGAGATCCTCGGTGTCCAGCAGCGTTTCCTCGGTTTCGTCGACTCCGGGCTGCCGGAGGACGAGAACGAGCCGCTGCCCGAGGGATGCTTCGCGCTGCAGCCGCTCGAGGTGGCCGCGGCGCCGCTCGTCGCCGCCGTCCGGGAGTTCCGGCCGCACGTGATGCTCACCTACGACGACAACGGCGGCTACCCGCACCCGGACCACATCATGACCAACCGGGTGTCGGTCGAGGCGTTCGACGCGGCGGGCGACCCCGACCGCTACCCCGGCGCCGGAGAGCCGTGGCAGCCGCTGAAGCTCTACTACCACATGAGCTTCACCCGGGAGCGGTTCGAGGCGCTGCACAACGCGATGACCGAGCGTGGAATGGGCTCGCCGTACGCCGACTGGATCGCGCGGTGGGAGGACCGGCCGCAGAAGTGGGAGGTCACCACCAAGGTCCCCTGCGCGGAGTACTTCGAGATCCGCGATCGCGCGCTGCTCGCGCACGCCACCCAGGTGGACCCCGACGGGTTCTGGTTCGTCTGCCCGCGCGAGCTCCAGCAGGAGATCTGGCCGACCGAGGACTACCACCTCGCGCGGTCGCTCGTGGACACCACGCTGCCCGAAGACGACCTGTTCGCGGGGATCCACGCGGAGGTCAGCCCTGCCTGCTCGTAAGCTGAGGGCGTGGATGCAAGCAGCTACGGGCCGGGTCTCCTGGGCTTCCTCATCGTCGCCGCGATCGGCTTGGCCCTGTTCTTCCTCTTGAAGAACATGAACAAGCAGATGAGGAAGATCCAGGTGCCGCCCGGCGGACGCGAGGACGAGCGGCGCGAGAACGGGCCCGAGGCGTGAGCGCCGAGGCCAGGGTCGTCGACAACGCCGCCGCCTCGCGTTACGAGATCCTGCTCGACGGGGTGGTCGCCGGGTTCGCCCAATACCGGCTGCGGGACGGCTCGATGGTCCTCCCGCACACCGAGATACGCGACGAGTTCGAGGGCCGCGGGCTGGGCAGCAAACTGGTGGGTGCGGCCCTCGACGGTGCGCGGGCGGCCGGCCTGCGGGTCGTGCCGCTGTGCCCGTTCGTCGCCTGTTACATCCAGCGGCACCCCGAATATCGCGATCTCGTGGACGACGACTACCGGGACCTGGTGGACGCCGCGGGCTGAGGCCGATCAGCCGGGCGGCGCCGGGCCGGCAGGCCGTGCTCATGGGCCAGGTCGATCGGCCTCATGGGGCCGGATGCCCGTGGCGGGGCCGGGGCCGGGCGGCACCGGCGCCCGCCGGGTCACGGGACGGCCGGGTGGCTTGGCCGCGACGCGTCACGGCCGGCCGGCGGGGCGTCGACGCGCGACTGGCGGATGGCCTCCCGGTAGGTCTCCTCCAGGTGCGCGAGGGTGTCGTCGAAGTGGCGGGCGGCGTACGCCGCGTACAGGACGTCGATCACCAGGAGCTGGCCCCACTTCGACGTCATGGCCTCCCCGTAGTGGGCGCCGCCGGTCGGCACGCTGGAGGTGTAGAGGGTGACGTCGCAGTGCGCGGTGATCGGCGCGCCCTCGGCGGAGGTGATCCCGATGGTCCGCGCGCCGTGCTCGCGCGCCAGCCGTAGTGACTGGATGATCGGCGCGGACTGCCCGGAGTTGCTGATGCCGATGAGCAGGTCGCCCGGCCCGAGCACGGACGCCAGCATCACCTGCACACTCTGGTCACGGAAGAGCAGGCACTTCTTGCCCGCCCGCGTGAACCGCATGACGCCCTCCTCGGCCGCGATGCTGGAGGACCCCATGCAGCAGAAGACCAGCGTGTTGGCCGCCTCGATCAACGAGACGGCCGTCTCCACGGCTGCGGCGTTCTGGCGCCGCGCGGTCTGCCTGATCGCGCGCTGGCTGCTGCGCTCGATCTTGCCGACGATGGACTCGATCGGGTCATCGCGGGCGATGCCGTCGTACACGCCGCTCTCGGGCTCGGTGCTCTTGCGGTCCCGCGCCCGGGACACGAAGGCGGCCTCGGCCAGGGCCAGGCGCAGGCTCTGGTAGCTGTCCAGGCCCATCTCGCGCACGAAACGGGAGACGGACGACTCGGCGACGTCGCAGGCCATCGCCAGCTGGGTGATGGACATGGTCTGCACGGCGCCGGGATCGTTGAGGATGCGTTCGCCGATGGCACGCAGCGCCCGCGGAAGGTAGGGCAACTTGCCGGCGATCCGGTGCAAGAGCGCGGGCGGATCTTGCACAGGCTCGGCCATCGTCATCCCCGTCTCGTCGTCAGTCACCACATGCAAGAACACTCAGTATGTTATCCACCGCCGCGGACGTGGCCCGGTCGATGCTCTCGCCGGTGAAACCGCCGACATGGGGCGTGGCGATGACCCGGTCATGCCCCACCAGGCGCAGGTCGGCAGGAGGCTCGGCACGGAAGACGTCGGTGGCGTACGCCGCGAGCCTGCCCTCGTCGAGGGCCCGCACGATCGCCTCCTCGTCCACGAGCTCGGCGCGGGCCGTGTTCACCAGCACCGCGCCGGGACGCATGGAGCGCAGGAACGCCTCGTCCACCAGCGGCACGGGCGCGGGCGGCACGTGCAGGGTGACCGCGTCGGCGCTCGCGGCGACCTCCTCCAGCGAGCAGAAGCGAAAGCCGTCGCCCAGCCCGGGCGGTGCGGCGGCGTAGGCGTCGTGGCCGGCCACCCGCATCCCGAGGCCGATCGCCAGCTCGGCGACCCGGCGGCCGATGTTGCCCAGGCCGACGACCCCGAGCGTCCGGCCCCGGGCCTCCACACCACGGCGGCGCTCCCACCCGCCCCGCTTGAGCCGGGCGTCCGACCACGGGATCTGGCGGAAGGCCGCGAGCGTCAGCGCGATCGCCAGCTCGGCGACGCCCTGGGCGTTCGCGCCGGCGGCCACCCGCAGCTCGATGCCGAGCTCACGGACCGCGTCCACGTCGATGGAGTCGACGCCCACGCCGTTGCGTGCGATGACCCGCAGGCCCGGGCAGGCGAGCAGCAGCTCCCTGGTGATCGGTTCGACCCCGGCGAGGTAGCCGGAGCAGCCGGGCAGGACCGCCATCAGCTCGGCGTGCGTGGGCGTGCGTCCCGGCGCCGGGAAGACCACCTCGTACCCGGCTTCGCGCAGCCGCGCCAGCGCGGGGTGGCCCGCGGCCGACAGCGACCGCGGGGTGACCGCGACACGCCCCCTGATGGGCCATGCCGCGGTCACGGGCTCGTCGCGGGCGGGTGCGGACATCAGCCCGCCCACCTGGGGTTGTCGATGAAGACGGGCTTGCCGTCGCGCTCGACGCACAGCTTGCGGAAGCCCCTGGTCTCGATGGTGCCGTAGTCGTGCCCGGCGTGCCCGGGGAAGGCGAAGAAGGTGATCAGCGGCTCGGTGGCGCTGGTGTTGATGCTGCGGTGGGCGTACCGGCGGGGCACGTAGACCGCCTGGCCGGGCTTGAACTCGGCCGCCTGCCAGTCTCCTTCGGGGTTCTCCATGAGCATGTAGCCGGAGCCGCGCAGGCAGAAGTAGACCTCGCCCGTGTCCAGGACGCTGTGGAAGTGCCCCTTCGTCATGTGGTACTCGTCGCCCACCTTGCCGGGGTAGGTGATGCTCGTCCCGTACGCGACGTCACCGGAGGTCTCCGGCACGCCCATGTCGTAGAACTCGTAGACGAGCACGTCGTCCTTCTCCACCTGGGCGCGGGCCGCCTCGACGTCGGCGTACATGCCGGCCATGTCCGACAGCCGACGCCGCAGGGAGGGCCGGTCGGCCGTCAGGCCGCTGACGAGGTCGAAGGCGGTCACGGTGGCGGGGACGGTGGTGGTCGGGGTCATGTCAGGCGCCTTTCTGTGCGGTGCTGTGTGAGGTGGCCGTCGCGTCCTGGGCGATGCGGGCCAGCCGGTCGAAGCCGGGTCCGCCGGTGGGGATGTCGATGTGGAAGACCTCGGCGATCACGCGGGTCCAGCCGTGGATGAAGTACGTCCACCCGTCCTCGACCCGCAGCCCGCGCTCCTCGGCCTGGGCCCTGGCCTGGTCGAGGAAGAGCAGGTCGCCGCGGTAGTTGAAGTCCCAGGCCACCCCGCCCTCCGGGAAGCGGGCCGCGTTCGTCAGCGGGGAGCCGGGGCGGTCCTTGCCGAGCCCGGTCGCGTTGACCACCATCGAGCCGGGCGGCAGCGCCGCGACCTGCTCGTCGTTGAGCTCGGGGCGGGGCGCGAGGACGTACTCCACGTTCAGGGAGGTGCCGAGCCGGGCGTGCACGGCGCGCATCTCCTCCAGCCGGTGCGGGCGCCGGTTGGTGACGACGACGCGCGCGGGCACGTCCAGGCCCCGGGCCTGGCGGCGGTGCAGGTAGAGCGTGAGCGCCAGCGCGGAGCCGCCGGCCCCCAGCAGCAGCAGCTCGCCCCCGGCCGACCAGTGCCCCTCGGGCACGATGGCCTCCAGGGACAGGCCGGAGGTCAGGGGGTCCATGGCGTGGCCCCACAGCTCGCCGCCGCGCTTGGAGATGCTGCTGACCTCCTCCAGCAGCGCGGTGTCCTCGCCGACCCCGTCGAACAGGTCACTGGCCGCCTTATAGAGGTTGAGCTTGTGGGTGGTGACCAGGCCACCGAGCGAGTGCGGGTCCTTCTTGATGAAGGACACGACCTCGCGGTAGTTCTCCGGGGTGTCGTCGAGCGGGAGGTCGATGCCGTGGATGGCGGCGTCGAGGCCGAGCTCGGCCGCCCATTGCGGGAACACTTTCATGATCGACGATGACCCGGTGGTCACGCCGATGAAGTACATGGTGGGACCGGTGGCCGGTTCCAGATCGGGCATGCGCCTTTCTCCTTTGGGGGAAGCGCGGGTATTGCGGGGCACGTCAGGGCGTGCCGGGCCGGGGCGGCGGCGGTCGCCGTCGCCCTCGGGGTGCGGATGTCGTGCGGGCCTGGTCTGTCTCCGGCGTCGCCCTCAGGGTGCGGTTGTGGTGCCGGCCTCGTCCTTCGCCCAGTCGCGTACGCGCGAGACCGCCTTCCGCCAGCCCGCGTACATCGCCTCGCGTCGCTCCTGCGGCATGTCGGGCTGGAACTCGCGCTCGACCCGGTAGGTCGCGGCGAGCTGTTCGCGGTCGCGCCAGAAGCCCGTGGCCAGGCCCGCCAGGAACGCCGCGCCGCGCGAGGTGGACTCCACGACCGTGGGACGGATGACGGGGACGTCGAGCAGGTCGGCCTGCAACTGCATCAGGAAGTTGTTGCGGACCGCGCCCCCGTCGACCCTGATCTGCCGGGTCGCGATGCCGGAGTCGGCTTCCATGCAGCCGATGACGTCCTTGATCTGGTACGCGATCGACTCCAGCGCGGCCCGGATGACGTGGTTGCGGTTCGCGCCGCGGGTGAGGCCCATGATGGCGCCACGGGCGTACGGGTCCCAGTAGGGGGCCGCGAGACCCACGAACGCCGGGACGAAGTAGACGCCGTTGGTGTCGGGCACGCGCCGGGCGGCGTACTCGGTGTCCTCGGCGTCGTAGATGATCCGCAGCTCGTCGCGCAGCCACTGCACCGACGCCGCGGAGACGAAGATCAACCCTTCGAGGGCGTACTCGACCTCGCCGTCCAGGCCCCAGGCGATGGTGGTCAGCATGCCGCGCTCGGAGGCGACCGGCGCGGAGCCGGTGTGCATGACCAGGCTCGCGCCGGTGCCGTAGGTGGCCTTGACCATGCCGGGCTCGAAGCACGCCTGCCCGAACAGGGCGGCGTGCTGGTCGCCGACGGCCGACCCGACGGGCACCCGCGCGTCGATGAAGATCGACTCGCAGGTGAGCCCGTAGACCTCGCTGCTGGGGCGCACCTGCGGCAGGACCGCGCGCGGGATGTCCAGCTCGGTCAGCAGCCGCTCGTCCCACCGCAGGTTGTTGATGTCGAACAGCATGGTGCGCGAGGCGTTGGTGTAGTCGGTGACGTGCGCCCGGCCGCCGGTGAGGTTCCAGATCAGCCAGCTGTCGACGGTGCCGAAGCACAGCTCGCCGCGCTCGGCCCGCTCGCGCGCCCCGGGAATGTGGTCGAGCATCCACTTGAGCTTGGTGCCGGAGAAGTACGCGTCGATGACCAGGCCGGTCGTGGCGCGCACGTACTCCTCCAGGCCGCGCGCCTTCAGCTCGTCGCAGAAGGCGGCGGTGCGCCGGTCCTGCCACACGATGGCGTTCATCACGGGCGCCCCGGTGGCGCGGTCCCACAGGACGACCGTCTCCCGCTGGTTGGTGACGCCGATGGCGGCCAGCCGATCGGCGCCGACCCGGGCCTGGGTCAGCGCCTTCTTGGCGACGGTGATCTGGGTGTTCCAGATGTCGAGCGGGTTGTGCTCCACCCAGCCCGGCTGCGGATAGATCTGCGGGAACTCCTGCGTGGCCTCGGTGACGACGTCACCGGCGTGGTCGAACAGGATGGCGCGGATGCCCGTGGTCCCCGCATCGAACGCCATGACGTATTTCTCGCTTTTCTCACTCATGGCGCGACCTCCTCGGAGTCGTCGAAGACCACCATGGCTTTCATCCCTGCGCCGGACGCGGAGTGCTCGAACGCCTCGTCGATCCGGTCGATGGGGAACGTGGCGCTGACCAGCTCGCCGAGGCGGACCCGCTGCTGCCCCACGAGTTCGAGGGCGCGCGCGTAGTCGGCGTTGCTGCTGCCCGTGGTGCCCGTCAGGACCAAGCCTTTGTAGTGGAGCTTGTTGGTGTCGATGGGTACGGCGTCACCCTGGCCGAGCCCGGCGAAGAAGTTGACCCGGCCGTGGGTGGCGAGCAGGTCGACGGCGCCGGACTGGATCTGCGGGCTGGACGCGGCGGTGATGACGACGTCGGCGCCGCGCCCCCGCGTCTCGGCCAGCACCGTCGCGACCAGGTCCTGCCGCGACGCCTCGACCAGGACATCGGCTCCCAGGCGACCGGCGATGTCGAGCCGTGACGCGCTGTGGTCCGACACGATGATCTTCCTGGCGCCGGCCAGGCGGGCGAGCATCACGTGGAAGGCGCCGATGGGGCCGGCCCCGACGACGACCACGACGTCCTCGAAACCGACGCCCAGTGCCCGCTGGCCGCGGTAGCAGCAGGAGAACGGCTCGGTCAGCGCCGCCTCCGCGTAGCTCACCGACTCCGGGAGCCGGAAGACGTTGCCCCGCTGGAGGGCGAAGCCGGGCACGCGGAGATATTCCTCGAAGCCGCCGTCGATGGTGATGCCGAACGCCTCGTAGTCGGGGCACATGTTGTTCAGCCCCTCCCGGCAGTGACGGCAGTGGCCGCACCCGACGTTCGGGGTGACGGACACCCGGTCGCCGACGCGGTATCCCGAGACGCGCGGGCCCACCTCGACGATCTCCCCGGCCACCTCATGACCCAGGACGCGGGTCTGCCCCGAGGGCAGCTTGAAGTGGCCGTGCTTGGCGATGCGCAGGTCGGTGCCGCAGATGGAGGCGGCGCGGACCCGGATCAGGATCTCGTCCGGCTCGATGCGCGGCACCGGCACGTCGGTGACCACGATCTTGCCGGGTTCGTGGAAGATGGCGGCCCTCATGCCCGGACCTCCTTCCCGGCGAGCCGGTCGGCCTCCCGCCGTGCCTCGTCGGCGACGGTGAAGACGACCTTGTTGGTCCACATGTGGCGCTCGGCCATCGCGGCCAGCACCACGGGCGCGTCCGCCAGCGGCGGGGTGTGGCTGATGAGCGGGGCCACCTGGAGAGTGCCCTGATGCAGGTGGCGGATCACCATCTCCCACTCGCTGTGCCCGGCGGGGGTGATCTTGGAGTTCCAGGTGCCCAGCACGGTCAGCTCGCGCCGGATCAGGGACGAGATCAGCTCCCGGGGGATGGTCACGTCGCTCTTGAGGTCGCCCAGGACGAGCACCTGCCCGCCGGGCGCCGTCACCCGCAGGGTCTGCAGGAACGTCTCGGCGAACCCGCCGGCCTCGATCGCGGCGTCCACCCCCGCGCCGCCGGTGAGCTCGCGCGCCGCCTCCACGGTGTCGCGCGAACCGGCGTCGACGGTCTCGAACCCGAGCTCCGCCATCACCCGCAGCTTGCGCTCGTCGACGTCGGCGACCAGCACCCGGGTCCAGCCGAGGATGCGGAGCCACTGCGCGGCCAGCGCCCCGATGGGCCCGGCGCCGATGACCAGGGCGGTGCCGGAGGCGGGCACGCGCAGCTTGAGCACGGCATGCAGGGCGACGGCGGCGGGCTCGACCACGGCCGCGTGCACGAGCGGCACGTCGGCCGGCACCGGGATGAGGTTGGCCTCGGGCACCCACAGGCGTTCGGCCATGCCGCCGTCGCGGCGGGAGCCGAAGTAGTCGTACCCGCTGGTCAGCGCCCACTCGCCGATCTGCGTCAGCGGGTCGTCGGGGCGTGGGAGCAGCGGGAAGACGGCCACCTTGTCGCCGGGCGCGAACCGCCCGCCGCCGGGGGCCTCCTCCACCACGGCCGAGAACTCGTGGCCAAGCACGAGGGGATAGTGATAGGCCGTGCCCTTGCCGAAGCGGAGCACGTCCGACCCGCACACGCCCACCCCGCCGACGCGGACCAGGACGGGGCGGTCGCCGAACGGCTCCGGTTCGGGCACGTCGGTGTAGTCGAGGACGTTGGGTGCCCTGAGTACGGCTGCCTTCATCGCACGACCTCAGACTTCCATGCCGTAGCGGTGCGCCTTGTGCGTCGGGTACAGGGCGATCTGCGGGATCGTGACGTCGGGGGTGCGGGTGGCGACGTACAGCGCGACCTCGGCGACGTTGCCGACGTCGATGCAGCTGGCGTGGATGCCCTCCTCGATTTCCTTCTGGTCCAGCCACCCGTCGAGGTAGGCGGGGATGTCGCCGTCGTAGAGGCCCTTGTCGATGATCTCCGTCATGGGGGTCTTGACGTGGGAGGGGTTGATGACGGTGACGCCGATCCCCTTCTCCTTGCCCTCAAGCAGGAGGTTCTTGCTGAAGCCCATCATCCCGTGCTTGGAGGCGCGGTACGGGCTGTGCCCCGGCCCGGAGGCCAGGCGGGCGGAGGACGACCCCATGTTGATGATCCGGCCTCCCGACTCCTGCCGTTCCATGATCCGGAAGGCCTCGCGGCAGCACAGGAACACGGCGGTGAGGTTGGGGCCGATGGTCTTGTTCCACTCCTCCAGCGTCACCTCGGTGACCGGCGGGGACAGCGAGTCGCGGCCGGCGCTGTTGACCAGCAGGTCCAGGCGTCCCCAGGTGCGGGTGACCCAGGCGAAGGCGTCGATCACCTGTTGCTCGTCGGTGACGTCGGCGTGGATGGCCTCCACGACGCCGCCGGCCTCCCTGATGCTCGCGGCGACCTTGTCCAGCCGGGGCTGGTCCTTGTCGATGAGCAGGACCTTGGCCTCGTTGGCGGCGAAGATGCGGCCCACGGCCTCGCCGATGCCGGACGCGCCGCCGGTCACGATGGCGACCCGCCCGCTCAGCGCGGAACCGGGGGCGGGCACATAGGTGTCACTCATGCTGTCTCCTCAATAGTTCGCAGGGGTGGATCTGGGGGGTTCGGCGTGCGCGAAGGGTGCGCCGTACGGGTGCCGGGATGTCGTGCGGGCGATCCGGACCGCCTCGCCCGCGCGGCGGGCGATCTCGCCGAACCGGCGGCCGGCCAGCAGCGCGGTGGGCGCGATCCAGGTGCCGCCCACCGCGGTGACGTTCGGCTGGGCGAGCCAGTCGCCCATGGTCTCGGCGGTGATGCCGCCCGTCGGCATGAACCGCACGTCCGGGTACGGGCCGTGCAGGGCACGGACCATCGGGATCCCGCCGCTGGGCACGGCGGGGAAGAACTTCATCAGGCGCAGCCCCATCGCGCGGACGGTTTCCACACCGGTGGGCGAGTTGACGCCCGGGACGATCGGCAGGCCGAGCCGCCGGCACCGCTCGATGACGGCCGGGTTGGTGCCCGGGGTCACCACGAACTGGGCGCCGGCCTCGTGGGCGGCGTCGACCGTCGTGACGTCGAGCACGGTTCCCGCCCCGACGAGCACGCCGGGCGCGTCGCGGCGCATCGCGCGGATGGCGTCGGCGGCGGCGCCCGTCCGGAAGGTGATCTCCGCTACGGGCAGGCCCCCGTCCAGCAGCGCCTCACCCAGCGGGCCGGCGTCCACCGCGTCGGCGATGGCGATGACGGGCACCACGCCCAGCTCCCCGATCCGCGCCTCTGTCTCGATCACGGTGTGGCTCCTTCGACGAGGCCGTCACGCTGTCGTCCGCCGTGCACGCGGGATGCTCCTTCCGGGTCGCGGGGCGCGGGTCCCAGCGCGTACGGCGCGCCGAGTTCGGGCAGCAGCCAGTGGAGGTCAGGGGCATGCGCCTCAAGCTGCTCGGCGGCCCACCGCGGATCGACGGTGTTGAAGTCGAACAGCCCGATGTGGTGCGGGACGAGGGTCGCCATGCCCGCTTCCCGGCACAGCCGCACCGCCTCAAGGACCGTGAAGTTGCCCGGGACGCCGTTGTTGAGCCGGTGGGCGTCGCGGCCGTTGACCGGCAGCAGCGCGATGTCCACGGCGTGCTCGGCCAGAAGCTCCGCCTGGCCGGGGTAGGGAACGCAGTCACCGGAGTGGTAGAGCGTGATGCCGCCGATCCGGATCACGTACCCCAGGAAGCGGTGGTCGCCGTTCTCGTCGGTTTCGAGCCGTTCGTGTGCCGCCGGCACCACGTGGACGGTGACCTCGGGATGTGGCGTCACGCGCTCACCCGCGTTCACGGCGAGCAGCCGCTCCGGGGGAATGCCCCGCTCCAGGGCCAGCTCGCGCACGGCGCGCGGGGCGACGAACAGCGGGCTGTTTCCGCGCAGCAGGTCGCGGATCGTCCACGGATCCATGTGGTCGGTGTGGCCATGGGTGTGCAGCACGACGCCGACGCCGGTGAGCCGTGCCGGATCGACCGGCGGCGGGTGCATCCGGGTGTGCGGGAACAACCGGCCGCGGTACTTCTCGGCGAGGCTGTCGCTCAGGTAGGGGTCGATCAGGAGGGTTGTCCCGCGATGCCACACGGCGAAACCGGCCTGACCGAGCCACCACAGGACCGTCTCGGCCCACTCGGGGGGAGCCAGCTCGCCCGGCCGGGGCGTTCCGGCGGCCACGATCGAGGGCGAGGGCACGATCCGTCCTCCCCTCACACGAGCCGATGATGGAAATTCGTTCACTACTTTACTCTATCGTGGAAGTTTCTTCGATATTTAGTCCTGGGTGTGCCCGGGTCCCGGCTGGGAGGCCCCGGTCATCAGGGCCACGGCCTCCGGCATCGTGATGTCCGCGGTGGGCACGCACGCGATGCGCCGTCCCAGCCGCTGGATGTGGATCCGGTCGGCGACCTCGAACACGTGCGGCATGTCGTGGCTGATCAGGATGACCGGGATGCCCCGGTTCTTGATCTCCAGGATCAGGTCGAGGACCTTGCGCGACTCCTTCACGCCGAGCGCCGCGGTCGGCTCGTCCATGATGACGACGCGGCTGCCGAAGGCCGCGGCGCGCGCGACGGCGATGCCCTGGCGCTGGCCTCCGGACAGCGTCTCCGCCGCCTGGTCCAGGCTCTGGATCGTCAGCAGCCCCAGGCTGTCGAGGAGTTCCCGGGTGTTGGCCCGCATCGCCTTGCGGTCGAGCAGGCGCAGCCCCCACCCGGCGAACCCCTTGCGGCGCAGTTCGCGGCCCAGGTAGAGGTTGGCGGCGATGTCCCGGGCCGGTGCGATGGCCAGGTGCTGGTACACGGTCTCGATGCCCGCGGCGCGCGCGTCCAGCGGTCCGCGGAACGCGACCCGCCGGCCGTCCACCTCGATGGTGCCCTCGTCGGGGACGACCGCCCCGGACAGGCACTTGATGAGGGTCGACTTGCCCGCGCCGTTGTCGCCGATGACGGCCAGGACCTCGTCCCGGCGCAGGGTCAGATCGGTGCCGTCCAGTGCGGTGACGTGCCCGTACCGCTTGGTGAGCCCGCGCGCGACCAGGACGGGCAGCGAACCCTGGTCCGGCGCGGTGACGGTCTTGGCGGCCGGTACGGGGCCGCGGCCAGGTGAGATCATCCTCCCACCCTCCTCGTCCATTGATCGACGCCGACGGCCGCGACGACGAGCACGCCGATGGTGAAGGTCTGCCAGAGGACGTCGACGCCGGCCAGGGTCAGGCCGTTGCTGAAGACGCCGACGATCAGGGCTCCCAGGAGCGTCCCGGCGACGTGGCCCCGGCCGCCGAAGAGGCTCGTCCCGCCGATGACCACGGCGGTGATGCTGCTGAGGTTGACGTTCTCCCCGGAGAAGGGGCTCACCGAGCCGACCCGGCCGATGAGGAACCAGCCCGCGACGGCGCAGATCAGGCCCGCGATGACGTACACCGACAGCAGGACCCGATCGGTGCGGATGCCGCTCAGCCGCGCCCCCTCCAGGGTGTCGCCGGTGACGTGGACGTGCTCGCCCCAGGCGGTGCGGCGCAGGACGTGCGCGACGAACAGGAACGCGACCAGCACGAGCGCGCTGCCATAGGTGATGTCCGCGCCGAACGCCGAGAACGTCTGGCCGGGCCACAGGAACAGCGCGGGCAGGTCGGCGCCCCGGACGGTCTGGCTGCCCGACACCAGCAGCGTGAGCGCCCCGAACACGTTGAGCGTGCCGAGCGTGGCGATGAACGGCGGCACCCGGAACCTGGTGACGAGCAGGCCGTTGACCGCGCCGCACGCCGCTCCCGCGGCGAACCCGGCCAGCAGGGCCAGTGCCGCGGGCACGCCGGCGCCGACCGCGAGCCGGGCCGCCACCACGGTCGTGAACACCATGATCGCCGCCACGGACAGGTCGATGCCCGCGGTGAGGATCACCAGCGTCTGCGCGACGCCGACCATGCCGATGATCTGCACCTGCTGCACCACCAGCGACAGGTTGGCCGGCTGGTAGAACCGCGGCCCGATCAGCAGGCTGAACAGGACGCAGGCCAGGACGAGCACCAGCGCCGGGCCGGTCAGGGGGTGCGCGTGCAGCAGGCGCTGGAGGCGGGCCGCCGGCGCCGGGGGCGGCGTCGTCAGCGGCTCGCCCACCCGCCGGCCGCGGGCGTCGGCGTCGCGGATGCCGCGGTCGTCGATCGCTTGGTTGGTGGACATGCTTTACCCCCAGCAGTTCTTCAGGCCCCACGCGCTGTCCTGCGACGGCACGCCGGGCACCGGGCGGTCGGTGATGAGGGTGACCCCGGTGTTGGTGAACTCCAGGCCGTCGGACGTGCCGGGCTTCGTTCCGTCCTTGAGGTACGCCGCGACGGCGTCCAGGGCGTCCGTCGCCATCTTGATCGGGAACTGCATCGAGGTCGCCCCGATGACCTTGCCCGCCACGTTGCGCACGCCGGGGCACCCGCCGTCGATGGAGACGATCGTGACCGAGTCCTGCAGTCCCGCCGCCTTCACCGCCTCGTAGGCGCCGGCGGCGGCCGGTTCGTTGATGGTGTAGACGAGGTTGATGCCGCGGTCCTTCTGCAGCAGCTTCTCCATCGCCGTACGGCCGCCCTCCTCGTTGGCGTCCGTCACCTCGTGCCCGACGATCCGCGGGTCGGACTCGTCGCCGATCCGGGTCCGGTCCTTGACGTCGATCCCGAACCCCTCCAGGAAGCCCTGGTCACGCTGCACGTCCACCGCTACCTGGGCCGGGCTCAGGTCGAGCATCGCGATCTTCGCCGGCTTGTCCTTGAAGGTCTCCTTGGCCCAGCGGCCGATGAGGAGGCCGGCCTGGTAGTTGTCGGTGGCGAAAGTGCCGTCGGTCGCCGAGACCGGGTCGGTGGGCGAGTCCAGGGCGAGGACCAGGACGCCCTTGGCACGTGCCTTGTCGATGGCGGGCAGGATCGCCTTGGAGTCGGCCGGAGTGATGAGGATGGCCTTGGCGCCCGCGGCCACCAGGTTCTCGACGGCCTGGACCTGGGAGTCGTTGTCGCTCTGCCCCTTGCCCGCCAGGGACTGCAGGCGGAAGCCGAGCTGCTTGCTGCGCGCCTGGGCGCCTTCCTTCATCTTGACGTAGAACGGGTTGTCGTCGGTCTTGGTGACCAGGCCGACCAGCACCTCATCCTGGGCGGTGGCCGTGGAGCCGCCGCATCCGGTGGCCAGGCCGGCCGCCAGGCAGAGGGCCAGAGGCAGGGCGAGCGGGGTGGCGCGCCGCACCGTGACGGCCGTCCTCCGGCGCGGAGGAGGCATGGTCTCTCCACCCATGTCGTAGAACCTTCCTCAAATGTTGGAACATATGGTGGGTATTTCTTCGATCGCTGCGCACGACGCGGCGGTGCGGGCCGCCCGTCGTGCGGGCGGCTCACACGATGGAACGCCTGGTGCCGCCGTCGACCGACACGCTCGCGCCGGTCGTGGCCGCCGCCTGCGGCGAGCAGAGATAGACGATCATGTTCGCGACCTCGGCCGGGGTGGCCGCCCGGCGCAGGATGGAGGTCGGCCGGTGCTCCTTGACGAACGCGTCGACCGCGTCCTGGGGGTCGTCGGCCGTGGCGCCGAGGGCCATCACGAAGTTGCTCACGCCCTCGGAGGCGGTCGGGCCGGGGAGCACGGCGTTGACCGTGACCCCGGTGCCGGCGCACCGCTCGGCCAGGCCGCGGGAGATCGCGAGCTGGGCGGTCTTGGTCATCCCGTAGTGCATCATCTCCGGCGGCACCTGCAGCGCCGACTCGCTGGAGACGAAGACGATCCTCCCCCAGTCGCGCTCCAGCATGCCCGGCAGGTACGCGCGCGCCGCACGGATCCCGCTCATGACGTTGATCTCGAAGAAGCGCAGCCACTCGGCGTCGTCGATGTCGAAGAACTCGCGCGGTTCGAAGATGCCCAGGTTGTTGACCAGCACGTCCACCTGCGGCACGGCGGCCGCCAGGGTCTCGAACCCCGCGGCGCTGCCCAGGTCGGCGGCCACGCCGCGCACGTCGGCCCCGGGGTGGGCGGCCTTGATCCGCTCGATGGCCCGCGCCACGCCGGCCTCGCCGCGGCCGTTGACGACGACCGCGGCGCCGGCCTCCGCGAGTCCCATGGCGGTCGCCAGGCCGATGCCCAGCGTCGAACCGGTGACGAGTGCGGTCTTGCCCGACAGGTCGATGCGCATCTTCCCGTGTCTCCTTCGGTGAACGCTGATGGAACGATGACGGTGGCGGGCCGGCGCTAGAGCGCTTCGCCCCGCAGGTAGCGGGCGGTCGCCACGGCCAGGATGAGCGCCAGCCCGGTGAAGACCGGCTCGATCCAGAAGGGCGCTCCGACCAGCGCCAGGCCGGTCGTACCGACCTGGATCGTGACGACGGCGATGATCGTGCCCCAGACGTTGAACACGCCGGGCTGGATCGCGGTCGCCCCCAGGAAGGCCGCCGCGTACGCCGGCAGCAGCAGCGGCGGCCCCACGGTGGGATTGCCGCTGCCCAGGATGCCGGCCTGGACGATCCCCGCGACGCCCGCCAGCAATCCCGCGCCCGCGAAGGCGGCCAGCGTGAGCCCGCGCACCGGGACGCCGCTGAGCCGTGCCGCCTCCCGGGACCCGCCGATCGCGTACAGGTAGCGGCCGACGGGAGTGTGGGACAATACGTACCAGACCACGATCGCCAGCACGACCGCGTACACGACGGGGAGGGGCACGCCCAGCAGCCGGCCCTGACCGATGGTCACCAGCGCCGGGGGGATGCCGTCGTAGAAGACGTTGCCCTGGGTGTAGGCAGAGACTAGCCCGCCGATGACGGTGCTCATGCCGATCGTGACGATGAACGAGTTGATGCCCACCTTGGTGACCAGCAGCCCGTTGACCACGCCCACGAGCGTGCAGACGACGGCGGCCACCACGATGGCCACGACGAGGGGCAGCCGCTGCTGCGAGGTGAGGCCCGTGACGAGGATGACCCCGAGCCCCAGGTTGGCCGCGACGGACAGGTCGAGCTCGCCGACGATCAGCGGCAGCAGCAGTCCCAGCGCGAGGACGCCCAGGACGGCCTGCAGAGTCAGGACCGTGCCCAGGTTGTCGAGGGTGAAGAACGTCGCCGGCCGCAGCAGCGAGAACACCACCAGCAGGACGAGCAGCAGGAGCGGCAGCGCCACCCGTGCCATGAACAGGGCCAGCGGTTCACGCCGCCCGCCGGGCAGGCGCACGGATCGGACCTCGCGTACGCCGGAGGCGGCGGGTGCCAGTTGATCTGCCGGAGCTGTCATGAGAGTGCCCTCTCCACTGTCGTGCTTGCGCTGTCACTGGTTTCCGCGCTCCGCCCCGTACCGAAGTAGACGAGCCGGGTCAGCGTCGTCCGGTCGAGGCCGGCACCCGGCAGGTCGGCGACCAGCTCTCCGTCGCGCAGGACGAGCACCCGATCGCACAACCCGAGCATTTCGTCGAGCTCGGAGGAGATGAGCAGGACACCGGCGCCCCGGCCGGCCGCCTCGGACACCAGCCCGAAGATCTCCTCCTTGGCGCCCACGTCCACCCCCTGTACGGGCTCGTCGAAGATGACCAGGTCCGGGCGGGTGTTGAACCACTTGGCGATGACGACCTTCTGCTGGTTGCCGCCCGACAGCACGCCGAACCTGCGCTCGGGGGCGGCGGGGCTGACCCGGAACTCCGCTATGAGGCCGTCGACGCACGACCGCTCGGCCCGCCCCGCGATCCGGCCCTTCCGCCAGAACCGCCGGATGGCCGGCAGTGTCAGGTTCCGGGACACGGGCATCTGCAGGAACCCGCCCTCGCGCCGCCGGTCCTCGGGGATGAGCGCGACGCCGTCGCGCACCGCGTCACGGGGCGTACGGTGACGTACCGGCGTGCCGCGCAGCCGGATCTCGCCGCCCACCGGCCGCTGGGCGCCGAACAGCAGCCTGGCGAGCTCGCTGCGGCCCGAGCCGAGCATCCCGGCGATCCCGACCACCTCGCCCCGGCGCACGGAGAAGGACACGCCACGCAGGCGGTGCCCCCGCAGCCCCGACACGGACAGCAGCTCCTCCCCGGTCCGGGCGTCGGCGGGGCGCGAGGTACGGCTCGCGGCCCCACGGGTGCCGCCCTTGGTGCGCGGCCCGGCGCTTGCCGCCGTACGGCCGGGCAGGTCGTGGCCCACGATCAGGCGTACCAGGTCTTGTTCCGACATTCCGGGTACGTCGACGGTGGCGACGACGCGCCCGTCGCGCAGCACGGTCGCGCGGTCGGCGATCTCCAGGATCTCGTGGAGCTTGTGCGAGACGTAGACGACCCCGACACCGTTCGCCACGACCTGCCGGACGGCGGCGAGCAGGCGCTTGGTCTCGGCGTCGGGCAGTGCGGCGGTGGGCTCGTCCAGGACGAGCATCCGCGCGCCCCGCCCGGCGCCGGCCAACGCGCGGGCGATGGCGACGATGGTCTGCTCGGCGACCGGCAGCCGCCCCACCCGCCGGTCCACCGGCACGTCATGGCCGAGGACGGCCAGCTCGGCCCGCGCCCGCCGCCGGATGTCCGGCCAGTCGATCCGCCCCATCGGCGCGGTGTCGAACCCGCGGTTGATCGCGAAGTTCTCGGCAACGGTCAGGGTGGGGATGAGGCCCAGATCCTGGTGGACGAAGAGCAGGCCGGCGGCGGTCGCCTCGGCGGGGCCGTAGGGCAGCGGCATGGGCCGCCCGTCGATCTCGACGATCGCGCCCTCGTCGGGCTCGTGGTAGCCGGCCAGGCATTTGATCAGTGTCGACTTGCCCGATCCGTTCTCGCCGAGCAGCGCGTGGACCTCGCCGGGGCGTACGTCGAACGACACCTGCCGCAGGGCGCGCTGGCCGAGGAACGTCTTGGACAACTGCCTGACGGCGACGGCCGGCCGGGGCTCACCCGCGGGGTGGGCGGCCGGGTCGCCGGTCATGACACGCCCCACAGCTTCAGATAGGCGGAGGTGGCGTCGAAGTCACCGTCCCAGGAGCCGGTGGCGGGCGCGTTGGCCTTGGTGATCAGCTTGATCGAGATGCCCTGGGGGACCGGCTGCTGTCCCGCGAAGAGCCGGTTGAGGTCGTCGATCATCCCGTAGCCGACGCGCTTCATGGCCACGCCGGCGGAGGCCGCCTGGAAACCGCCCGTACGGATGGCCTCGGTGTTGGCCACGTCGGCGTCGATCGAGATGCCGAGGACCTTGGCGGGGTCGGCCAGGCCCGCCTGGCGCAGCCCCTGGCTGAAGAAGTTGAGCGCCGCGTCGTAACCGGCGAACAGCACGTTGTACTGCGGGTTGGCGCGGGCGAGCTGGACGACCCTGCCCGGCGCGGTCGTGCTGATCTCGGCGGCCAGGTGCTTGCCCTCGGCCACCAGCTCGCAGCCGGCGCCCGCGGCCTTGCAGTCCTCGATGAACTTCTTGACGCCGGCCACCCGCGCCCGGACGGTGGCGAACTCGTCGTCCAGCATCACGATGAACTTCGGCGGGGCGCCGAAGCGCTCCTTGGTCATGAGGAAGGCCTGCTGGCCCAGGAGGTAACCGGCGCGTTCGTTCTCCGGGAGGGGCGGGCTGACCGACTGGATGAGCCCGCCGGTGTCGCCGCACATGTCGCACACCACGCTGAGCCCGGCGTCCCTGGCGGCCCGCAGGTCGCCCTGAACCGCGGCGGCGTCGATCGAGTTGAGGACGATGCCGTCGGCCTTGGCGGAGACGGCGCGCTTGATGGCCGCCGACATCTTCGACACGTCACCCGCGGGGTCGTCGATGGAGGCGTCCCACCCCACGGCCTTGGCGGCCTCCTGCGCGGAACGCGCGGGCCGGGCGCAGCCCTCGACGGCCATGGAGCACGGGATGATGACGATCTTCTTGCCGGTCGCCATGGGGGGCGCCTGCGTGGGCACGGGGTTGGTCTGCTCCGTCTGCGTGGCGACCGCCTTGGCGACGTCGTCCCGTGCCTCCGCCTCGAACGCCGCGGCCTTCCCTCCGTTCGCGGATGTCGCGCCCTGCTGGGACGGGGCGGATCCGGCGCCGCCACATGCGGCGGCGAGCGTCGTGACGGCGGCGGACGCGGCGAGCGCGATGAGGCGGGAAGGTCCGCGGAGAACGCTCATCACTGGGTTCCTTTCCTGAAGCCGGGCCTTGAGGCGCGCGGTGGGGCCCGTCGCATATGCCCACGTCGCTGGGGTGCTCCGGCCCGGCTGGGTGACACTCACCACAGAGTGGCAGCAGTTCTTTCTGGCGTCAATAATGCGGTGGAAATTTCTTCGACATCTGCCCGACCTGCGGCTGTGACGTCACCAAAGCCGGAAACCCGACGTCGCCGCGGTCGACGTACGCATGCCGCCTCCGGTGAGGGCCTGCGCGCCGCCACCCGGCTCCGTGATCAGCCGGGGGTGGATGTGCTCACGTGAGCAGGCGGGTGAGCGCGTCGGTGGCCCAGTCCTGCCATCGCTGGTGGGACCAGCCGCGGACGTTGACGAGCAGGTTGTAGGTCTCCGGGGAGAGCGTGGCCAGGGCGATGTCGGCGGCGTCCTCGGTGGTGAGCCCGTCGCGCAGGGCGTTCTTGCGGGCCAGGGCGTCGGCGAAGACGCGTTGCACGGTGAGACGCTGCCGGATGTTGGTGCTCCAGACCTCGGCGCCCGCGTGACCGTCACCCTGCCCCGATCGGCTCCGACGGACACCGCCGAGTGAGACTCACGGGCGGAACGGGGTCCAGCCGAGCGTGGCGCGGGGGCCGAGCGCGGCTCAGCAGGGCTCGTCGGGCAGCGCGGGGCCCGACGACCAGGCGCGTTCCAGCGCCTTGGGCAGGCCCCACCAGCCCAGCGGGGTCAGCACCTCCGCCCGGTCCACGATGCCCAGATGCGCCCACAGCGGCGTCACCGCCGTGAACAGCATCTCCGTCGCCTCCAGATCCTCCGGCTCGTCCGGTTCCACGTCGATGTCCTCGGAATCGGCGATGAACCGGGCGATCCGCTCCGGCGAGGCGAGCACCCCCGGGCCGTACCGGACCAGGGCGATCACCGCCGCGAGCCAGTCGGCGTGCTGGATGGCGCACAGCGAGGCCAAGATCGAGTCCTCGTGGCTGAGCTCGCCCTCCATGTCGAAGAACCGGGCGGCGTCCTCCTCGTCCGGCAGGTCGGAGATCGGCGCGGCGATCCCGGCGGCGACGGTGAGCCACAGCTCCTCATCCCGCTCCGGCAGCTCGCCGTCCTCCAGCCCGGCGCAGGCACGCAGCACGTTGCCCGGGTAGCCGGGCCGGGTCAGCGTCACGCGCAGCCGCCGGGCGGCCGACCGCAGATCGGCCTCGGGGAACGGCGGCTCCGGCAGGTCGTCGAGCACCCGCCGCAGCTCGCTCAGCGCGTACGCCTCCTCCTCGTCCCAGGCGGCGTACAGCTCCTGATCCTGCTCGTCGTTGACCGCGACGTTCGGCACCCGGCCGTCCGGCAGCGGGGTGCCGAGCCAGCGCTCTTGCAGCTCCTCGTAGGCGTGCCGGGCGGCGGGATCTCCGGCGGCCAGCGCGTCCGCGTCGATCTCCCCGGCCGCCAGCCGCTCCTCCAGGAACTCGACCAGCCGCTCGTACATCTCGGTGGCCACCGGGCCGCGCTCGCTCTCCTCCGGCCACAGGAAGTAGCTGCGGGTGAGCATGATCGGCTCGGTCCCGCTGGACTCCAGCCAGCGCTGCACGTCGCCGACCGTCGCGACGCCCGACTCGATGCTCATGAGCACGGCCTTGGCCGACTCCCAGAACCTGGCCGACAGCGGATTGCCCGCGGCGAGCAACTGCCGCCGCAGGTCGGGAAGGGCGACAAGGGCCTGGCCGGACGGAACGGCCAGCAGCGCCCGCGCGACGTCCCGCCGCGTCATGGCGGCCGCCGGGCGTCCCGAGTGCCTGACGGCGAAGTCCAGATCCAAGCCCACGTTCTGTGAGCCTACGCCGGGGTGGGCCGGAACACATCCCCACGGTTTCCCGCGCGTTCCCCCGGACGTGACAAAGCATCCCACATCCGCGATCGGCGCCCGTGGCCTTTCTCCTCCGTGTGAGAGGCTGAACACATGAACCGGTTGGGCGGCGAGACCTCTCCCTACCTCTTGCAACACGCGGACAACCCGGTGGACTGGTTTCCCTGGGGCGAGGAGGCGTTCGCGGAGGCCCGCGAGCGCGACGTGCCATTGCTGATCAGCGTGGGGTACTCCGCATGCCACTGGTGCCATGTGATGGCGCACGAGTCGTTCGAGGACGAGGCCACCGCGACGCTGATGAACGAGTTGTTCGTCAACGTCAAGGTGGACCGCGAGGAACGGCCCGACGTGGACGCCGTCTACATGAGCGCGGTCCAGGCGATGACCGGGCAGGGCGGCTGGCCGATGACGGTCTTCGCCACCCCCGACGGACACCCGTTCTACGCCGGCACCTACTTCCCCCGGCCGTACTTCCAGCGGCTGCTGCGCACCGTCGCACAGGTGTGGCGGCAGGACCGGGAGGGCGTCCTGGCCCAGGGGGCGAAGGTGGTGGAGGCGCTCGCCGGGCGCACCGGCGCGCCGCCGGGCCCGCTGCCCACCGCCGAGACCCTCGACCGCGCCGTACGGAACCTCGCGGAGACCTTCGACGAGCGGCGAGGGGGATTCGGCGGGGCACCCAAGTTCCCGCCGTCCATGGTCTTGGAGTTCCTGCTGCGGCACGGCACCCGGGAGGCCCTCGCCATGGCGGAGACGACCATGGAGGCGATGGCCAGGGGCGGCATATACGACCAGCTCGGCGGGGGCTTCGCCCGCTACTCGGTCGACGTGGACTGGGTCGTGCCGCACTTCGAGAAGATGCTCTACGACAACGCCCTGCTGCTGCGCGTCTACGCCCACTGGTGGCGCGCGACCGGATCGGTCCTGGCCAGGCGGGTGGTCCTGGAGACCGCCGACTGGCTGCTGCGGGAGATGCGCACGCCGGAGGGCGGGTTCGCCTCGGCACTCGACGCCGACAGCGAGGGGCCGGACGGAACCCACGGCGAGGGATTGTTCTACATCTGGACCCCCGAGCAGTTCCGCGAGGTCCTCGGGGATGAGGACGGCGCCTGGGCGGCCTCGGTGTTCGAGGTGACCGGCACCTTCGAGCACGGCACTTCGGTGCTCCAGCTACCCGCCGACCCGGACGACCCGGACCGGTTCGACCGGGTCCGTACGGCCCTGCGCGCCGCCCGGGAGCGGCGGCCGCGGCCCGGGCGGGACGACAAGATCGTGGCGGCGTGGAACGGGCTCGCGATCGCCGCGCTCGCCGAGGCGGGCGCGCTCTTCGACCACCCCGATCTGATCGACGCCGCACGCCGGGCGGCCGAGCTGCTCGACGACCTGCACACGGTGAGCCGCGGCCCGGCCCGGCTGCTGCGTACCTCCCGCGACGGCCGGGCGGGAACCAACGCCGGCATGCTGGAGGACTACGCCGACACGGCCGAGGGCTTCCTCACGCTCTACGCGGTGACCGGCGAGAGCCGGTGGTTCCACCGCGCCGGGGACCTGCTGGAGACCGTGCTGACCCGCTTCCCCGACGGTTCCGGGGGGTTCTACGACGCCCCCGACGACGGCGAGCGGCTGTTCCAGCGTCCTCAGGACCCTACGGACAACGCGACGCCCTCGGGCCAGTTCGCGGCGGCGGGCGCGTTGCTGTCGTACGCCGCGCTCACCGGTTCGGCACGGCACCGGGAGGCCGCCGAGGCGGCGCTGGGCCCGGTCTCCGCGCTGGCGGAGCGGTACGCCCGGTTCGCCGGGTGGGGGCTGGCGGTGGCGGAGGCGGCGCTGCGCGGCCCCGCCGAGGTGGCGATCGTCGGCCCGCCCGGCGACGCCCGCACCCGCGCGCTGCACCGGGCGGCGCTGATGTCCGGCGCGCCGGGGCTGGTCGTGGCGCTGGGCACGGGAAATCACGCCGACGTGCCGCTGCTGGAAGGGCGGGGCATGGTCGACGGCTCACCGGCGGCCTACGTGTGCCGCCGGTTCACCTGCCGGGCACCGGTCACCAGCCCCGCCGAGCTGCGCGCCGAACTGGCGCGATAGAGCGCTGCTGCGGGGCGAGGCGGAAGGCGGCGCCTGTGTCAGTTCGGGAGCACGGGCAGCCGGGCGGGACGGTGATTCCCATCCGCGGTCCACTCCACCTCGCTCAATGCGGTCACCGGCCGAAGGTTCGGGAGGCGTTTCACCAGGGTTCGCAATCCCTCCTGGAGTTCCATCCGGGCGGGGTTCGCGCCAAGGCAGTAGTGCGGCCCGTGCCCGAATGCGAGGTGCGGACTCACCCCAGCCGTCGTGAAGCGGCGGATGTCGAACCGGCCTGGATCCGGGAAGACACTCGGATCATGATCGGCGGCGTACGGGTTCGGAAGCATGACGCGCCCTGCGGGAATGACACCGGACGCGACCACGATGTCATCGGTCGCCAAGCGCAAGAGGCCGTAGCTGCCCGGGCCGTCGAAACGAAGAATTTCCTCTACGGCCGGTTCAACCAGGCCCGGGTCCGTTACGAGAGCGTCCCACTGATCGTGAGCCAGCAGCAGCCGGTACACGCCACGGGAAATCATTGTGGTGAGCGTCTCATGCCCCGCGGCCAAGAGCATGAAGACCGTGTTGATCAGTTCGATCTCGGTAAGGCGGTCATCGTGGTCGTGTGCTCGAATCAGCAAATCGATCAGGTCGTTTCCCGGGCTGGATCGATGCGAAGCGATCAGTTCAGCGACGTAATTCCGGAATGCCCCGTAACTCGCTTGCCGCGCCTCGACGGACACCTCTGACGTCGGCAGGAAGGCATCGGTCCAATCATGGAACCGGTCCTGGCGCTCCTGCGGAACCCCCAAAATGTGGCAAATGACGCGCGAGGACAGCTGCAGCGCATAATCGGCGACCACGTCGAACTCACCCGTGAAGCCGTCGACCAATTCATTGGCGATGCCCGCGGTCCTGCCACGCCAGCGTTCGACTTGGGAACGCGAGAAGACGCCGCTCAGGATCCGGCGGTAGCGCGTGTGGTCCGGCGGGTCGAGGTTGATGATGACACCCGCCACGTCGTCGATTCCCAGGCCCCGGCCCCGCACCATGCGCGGGAGGCCCGGTCTGGCCAGCCGACGACTGCTTGCCGGTGAGGTGAGCGCGGCGATGACGTCGTCGTACCGGACGAGCATCATCACCCTGTCACCGCTCGGCAGTGTCACCTCCTCCAAAGGTGCGCTCGCATGCCGACGGCGCAGGTCTGCTGGAGGGGTGCCAGCTCCCCCGGAGGGAAATCGGGCCACGGACACCTGGTGCGGGGTTTTCATTCCGTTATGACGTTGACCGATCAGCACAAAACCGGCTCAGGATGCCGGCGAACGCCGCCGTAAGGAACGAGGCCGGGGACGTGTCTCGAAACGGCAGTACGGCTGAAGCATGCCGTGTCAATCGGCCAACACATTGCACTCGAACTTTCCCGAGTCAGAACGCTGCCCACAGCTTCACGTCGCAAAGATGGACGAGCTTTCGGCGACCATCTCATCAAAGCCTCCGTCGTACGTCGTGGCGCGAACCAACGATATGTAGCGGCCGGCCTTTGAGCCAGGGGCGTTAGCCATCTCTTCCCTCACCGCAACTCACCCAGAAGTTTTGGGGGCACCACAGCCGCATGCAAATAGGCCGTTGCTTCAATGCGATTAGGCATGAATCGCGACAAAATATCATTTAGGGCAGCTTTCGCGGTATTCGTGTCATTCGCGTCTGCCCGCGGGCGCGCGAGATCGGCCACACGATCCCCGCAACCACGGCCGGCGCTTTCTCCCCCGCAAGCCGCCGGGCGCGACGCCTTGGCCGACAGGCGGCAGGAGCGGCCACCCGCCTGCCCGTCTTCTACGCTCAGCGCGGCAATATCGCCGGACGCTGCGCCGGCCGGCTCGTACGGTTCCGCACCCTGACCACCTGCTGCAATACAGCCGCCACCTCAAGCGCAGCGGCCCACATCACAGCGCTCCGCTCTAACCGATCATGATGAAGACAGGCCCAGAAAGGTGTGCCTGTCGATTCTCCCGACAAGCCCGCGCCCATGCGCGCCCTGCCAGATCTCCCGGTCGCGGCGTCGTGAGCCTGTGACTCCAACAAATCGTGTTCTGCGGTTGCATAGAGTGACGACACGCGAGAGAATTGAAACAAGTTTTCGAGTTACGGGCGGGAGGTGTCATGGATCTGTTCGATGTCGATCCTTGGCACTCTCGTCGTTCGGATAGGGGTGCTGGGACGGAAAACGGGGCGGCTCGGGGCGATGCGCGGCTCGGCGGCGGTGATGGTGAGTGGTGGGATCGCTTGATCGCCAACTCGCCGTTGTGGTCGTCGGACGGGCCGCTGGCTCGTGATGACTGCCGCTTCGATCTTTTCTCCACTTCATCAGATGCGACCGACAATCTGATCCCTGGTATGGGCTCTGGTCGTAGGGGTCCCGCCTTGTCTGAATCTGCGTTCGGTGCGGCCCTGTTCACGGGCGGCACCCGTGGCGGCGGGGTGACTGACACCGGCGTGGCGGAGGACTTCGGCGGCACGCATCCCGGCCAGAGCCGGACAGTCGGC
>JADGHC010000128.1 GCA_019689655.1 Microbispora sp. | reverse complement strand
TGCTTCGAGGCGCCTACCGGCCCTCGCTGTGTTTGCCTGCTTCGAGGCGCCTACCGGCCCTCGCTGTGTTTGCCTGCTTCGAGGCGCCTACCGGCCCTCGCTGTGTTTGCCTGCTTCGAGGCGCCTACCGGCCCTCGAAGTGCGGCCGCTGTTTGCCGAGGAACGCCTTGGTCGCGGCCACGTGGTCGGCGGTGGTCACACACTCCTCCTGCAGCTCCGCCTCCCGCTCCAGCGCCTCGGCGAGGGAGCGGGACGCCGCGTAATCCAGCGCCGCCTTGGTGGCGGCGTACGCCTTCGTGGGCCCCTGCGCGAGCCGTACGGCAAGCTCGCGGGCGGCGGACGCCAGCCGGTCGGCGGGGACGACCCGGCTCACGAGACCGAGCTCCAGGGCCCTGGGGGCGTCCACGACGTCGCCGAGCAGCAGCATCTCCCGGGCGCGGGCGGGGCCGACGAGCCGCTGCAGCGTCCAGGACGCGCCCGAGTCCGGCGCGAGCCCGATCCCGGTGAACGCCATCGAGAACCTGGCGCCGTCCGCCGCCACCCGGAAGTCGCACGCGAACGCCAGCGAGGCGCCCGCGCCCGCGGCCACCCCGTTGACGGCGGCCACGACCGGCTTGCCCATCGTGGCGATCGCCGAAATGATCGGGTTGTAGTGCGCACGCACGGTGCCGGCCAGGCCGAGGCCCCCTTCGAGATTGGCGGCGTGCTCGCGCAGGTCCTGCCCGGCGCAGAAGGCCCGGCCCGCGCCGGTGACGAGCACGGCGCGCACCGACGCGTCGTCCGCGGCGCGGCGCACGGCCGCGAGCAGATCGGTCTTCATCGCCAGGGTCAGCGAGTTCATCGCGTCGGGGCGGTTCAGCGTGATCGTGGCGACGGCCTCATCGACGTCGTACAACACGGTCATCTCAGGCGGCTCCGTTCAGGCTGGCATCGACGAACGCGGCGGCGGCGGGCAGCAGCCGTGCGGCTTCCTGGTCGAAGAAGGCGCGGGCCTTCTCTCCCGGCCAGCCCGGCGGCAGCAGGTCGGGGGGCAGCCCGGGATCGCGGAACAGGAAGTTGCGCCAGCCGTGCACCAGCTTGCTGCGGACGGCGAAGACCCGGTCGTCCGGGGCGTCGTCCGGCAGCGAGTTCACCAGATCCGTCGCGCTGGCGAGCCAATCCTCGTACGCGCTGCCGATGGCGTCCAGGTCCCACGCGCGGGCGAGCAGATCCCGCGGGTCGCCCTCGTACGCGGCGTCGAACCGGTGGCCGGGGACCTGCAGCGCGTCGAGCTCCGGCGAGGGGCGCGGGCCGATCCAGGTCGTCTCCGACAGCGGGGCGTATCCGAGGAAGGCGAGGTCGGCGCGCAGCCGTTCGCGCCGCGCCCGGTCCCGGACCGGTTCGAGCACCAGGATGTGCCAGCGGCCGGTCCACGGCGTGCCGGCCCCGCGGTAGACGCGTGCCGCCGTCTCGTCGAGCCTGCGTTCGCACTTCGGCGTGACCGCGTACCCCGGCCCCTGCGGCAGCCGTACGGGGTCGAGCCAGCCCTGGCGGACCATGCGGGAGATCGCGGTTCTTACGGCCGGTGCCGCGATGTCGAGTGGTGCGAGCAACCTGACGAGCGCGGCCACGGAGGCACGGCCGCCACGGGTGCGAAGGTGGTCCCCATAGAGATCGAAAAGCGCGGCTCGGGCGTTCACTCCACCCAGTGTGGAGTCACTCCGGGCCCGCCCACAACGACCTTCCCGCCTGATTGATCCACTGACCGGAGCCGGGCCGTTACCTTTTTGAGCTCGGAGGCGGGATAATAGAACATCACAGAAACGTGAATACGCCGGTTACCCTCTGGGGCGGCCGACAACGCGGGAAGGGATACACGCATGGCGGCGATGAAGCCGCGGACCGGTGACGGTCCGCTGGAGGTCACCAAGGAAGGACGGGGCATCGTCATGCGGGTCCCTCTGGAAGGTGGCGGCCGACTCGTCGTGGAGCTGTCCGCGGACGAGGCCAGCGCCCTCGGTGACGCGCTGAAGCAGGTGGTCGGCTGACCTGCCGGTCAGCCGGTCCGTTCGGAGACGGCCCTGGCGGCGGGTGATCTCGCCCCGGGGCCGCCCTGTTGGAGGTGGACGTGCCCATCGAGACCACGCCGGTCTTCGCGACTCGCGGTGCGGAGCCCGCTCCGGACGCCGAAATGGTGGCGGTGCCGTTCGGCCCCGGTCCGGCCCTCGCCGCGGCGCCCTGGCTGGAGTCCCCGGTGCCGGTGGAGGCGCTGCTGGCGCACTACGAGGCCAAGGGCGAGCCGGGCGAGGTCGTGGAGGTGCCCACAGCCCGGGACGGCGGTGTGCGCCGCGTCCTGCTGTACGGCACCGGTGACGGCTCGGCCGACGCCTTGCGCAAGGCCGGGGCGGCCGTCGCGAGACGGGCCAAGGGCCGTGCGTCGCTGTCGGTCGTCGTCCCAGCCGAGGGGGAGGCGGCCGCGCTGGCCGAGGGCGCGCTGCTCGCGTCGTACACGTTCACCATCGGCAACGGTCGCACCAAGCCGGTGCGGGAGATCGTCTTCCTGGGCGGGGACGAGCGGGATCTGCGGAGCGGCGAGGCGGCCGCGCGGGCCACCGCGCTCGCCCGCGACCTCGTCAACACCCCGTCCTCGGTGAAGACGCCCGCCTGGCTCGCCGAGCAGGCCAAGGCCGTCGCGGCCGACGCCGGGCTCGGCGTACGCGTGTGGGAGGAGCCCGAGCTCGGCGAGTTCGGCGGCATCAGGGCGGTCGGGCAGGGATCGATCAGCCCGCCGTGCCTGATCCGGCTCTCCTACACTCCAGAGGACCCGCACGCTCACGTGGTGCTCGCCGGAAAGGGCATCACGTTCGACAGCGGCGGACTGTCTTTGAAGCCCACTGAGGGCATGAAGGCGATGAAGACCGACATGGCGGGCGGGGCCGCGGTCATCGCCGTGATGAGCGCCCTGGCGGCCTTCGAGGTTCCGGTGCGCGTCACCGGCCTCGTGGCGTGCGCGGAGAACTCCATCTCCGGGTCGGCGCAGCGCGTGGGCGACGTCATCACGCAGTACGGCGGGCGTACCGTCGAGGTGCTGAACACCGACGCGGAGGGGCGTCTGGTCCTGGCCGACGCCCTGGCGTACGCCGACGCCGAACTGGACCCCGACGTCATGATCGACATCGCGACGCTGACCGGAGCGGCCAAGGTCGCGCTCGGCCAGTCGCTCGGGGCCGTCTACGCGACCGACGAGTCGCTGGCCGCCGCGCTGATCGACGCCGGAGAGGCCGGCGGGGAGCGGCTGTGGCGCATGCCGCTCGTCGAGGACTACCGCACCATGCTCGACTCCGACGTGGCCGACCTGGCCAACGTCGACAAGGAGAAGTCGGGCGCGGCGGGGTCGATCGCCGCCGCGCTGTTCCTGCGCGAGTTCACCGGTGGGCGGCCCTGGGCGCACCTGGACATCGCGGGACCCGCGCGGTCCGGGTCGGACGAGGGGGAGCTCACCAAGGGCGGCACCGGATTCGGCGTCCGCCTGCTCCTGCGTTACCTCGCGGGCTTCGCGGCGGCCCGCCCGTCGGCGGCCGGCCGCTGACGGACGGGCCGCCCATACCGGCGGCCAGCCCGCCGGTGCGGCTCAGGTGAGCTTCACGGCGGCCAGGAGTCCCGAGCCGAGCGGGAGGATCAGCGGGCGCAGCCGGTCGTCGTTCCTGACGAGCTTGCCCAGCTCCCGGATCGCGACCGTGTCGGGGTCGCGCCGCGTGGGATCGGCCACCTGGTCGTCGCAGAAGGCGTCGCTGAAGACGACGACCCCGCCCCGGCGCAGGAGCCGTACCGCCTCGGTGAGGTAGTCGATGTACTCCTGCTTGGCCGCGTCGCAGAAGACCATGTCGTAGCCGCCGTCGGCGAGGCGGGGGAGGACGTCGAGCGCGCGGCCGGCGATGAGACGGGTCCGGCTGCCGGAGAACCCGGCCTCCGCGAACGTCTGGCGTGCCATCCGCTGATGCTCCCGCTCCACGTCCACGCTCGTGAGCGTGCCGTCCGGGCGCATCCCGCGGAGCAGCCACAGGCCGGAGACCCCGCACCCGGTGCCGACCTCCACCACCGAGCGCGCGTTCACCACGGTGGCGAGGAAGCAGAGCGCCGCTCCGCACCCGGGCGGGATCGGGTGCGCCCCGACCTCGATGCCACGCCGGCGCGCGGTCCGCAGGATGTCGTCCTCCGGGACGAACTCCTCGGCGTACTCCAGGCTGGCCGGTGTCGCCATCGGCCTCTCCCTCCCCTGCTTCATCTTGGACGCAGCCTAGGGGAGTCGGACCGGAACGGGAACTCACGCCACAACGGGGACGTTGCACGCTTTGAACGGTCTTTGTTCGAGACCGCTCAGCCCGCGGTGCGCAGGAAGGGGCGAAACCAGGCACTATGGCTGTAGCGACGATCCTGCAGAGAGGAATGCCGGTGGACGAACACGACCACCAGGCGGAGACTTCGGTGTCCGGCTGGACGCCTCCCACCTGGGAGGAGGTCGTCCGGACGCACTCCGCCCGGGTCTACCGGCTGGCCTATCGGCTGACGGGGAACATCCACGACGCCGAGGACCTCACGCAGGAAGTCTTCGTCCGGGTCTTCCGATCCCTGTCCAGCTACACCCCGGGCACCTTCGAGGGGTGGCTGCACCGGATCACAACGAACCTCTTCCTCGATATGGCGCGGCGCAAGCAGCGCATCCGCTTCGAGGGGCTGGCGGATGACGCCGCCGAGCGGCTGCACGGCCGCGAGCCGTCGCCGGCGCAGGCGTACGACGACGCGCACTTGGAGCCCGACATCCAGGCCGCGCTCGACGCCCTGGCGCCGGAGTTCCGGGCGGCCGTGGTGCTGTGCGACATCGAGGGATTGTCCTACGAGGAGATCGCCGCGACGCTCGGCGTGAAGCTCGGCACGGTGCGCAGCCGCATTCACCGCGGCCGCGCCCAACTGCGGGAGGCGCTCGAACACCGGGCGCCCTCCACGAACCGGAACGGCGATCAAACCCCCCCTTCATTCAGCAGGGAGGGACTGTGAGTCATCTTGGGGAGCGCGTCTCGGCGCTCATCGACGGCGAACTCAGTCACAACGAGCGAGAACGCGCGCTGGCGCACCTGACGTTCTGCGCGGACTGCCGCGCGGAGGTCGACAAGATGCGCGCGCTGAAGACCCGCCTGAGGTCCATGGAGCCGCCCGCGATGCCGGCGGACCTCACCATGTCGCTGCTGCGCATGGCGGAGCCGGGAGGGCCGTTGCCGCCGCGGATACGGCCCTTTCCCGACCATCCGGCCTTCGGCGCCGGGCGGCTCCCGGGCATGCACGCGGCCGGACCCCTGGACAACCGGCCCCGGGGCCGGGACGAGGGACGATCGGGCCCCGGACGGCGGATCAGGCGCGCCGGATACGTCGCCGTGGGAATGGCCGGCGCCGCCGTCGCCCTCGGCACGATTCTCATGGCCGGCGGATCCACGACCACCACGAACCCGACGCCCGGCCAGATGTTCGTACAGCATCCCCCTCAGGAGACGGCGCCCGTGGTGAGCCTGACGCCCACACCGTCACCCAGCGTCACCAGGGGGCTTTCGCACTGATTCGGGGAGTCGGCATACGATCGGACATCGCAGCCGTCGTGTGCCGCTTTCCTCTTCACACGGCTGCGCAGCAGGTGACGCCGTGTGCGAGGAGTGACTGCCGCGATGACGGACAACACAGGTTCGTTCGGCGCGTCGGAGCGGCCCGAGTTCCTCCCGGCGGGTGAGGAGCCTCCGCAGGGCCCGTCCCGGGGTTCCGCCGGCGACCCTCCGCCCCCGCCCGGCGCGTACGGCATGGGCCCGGGCTGGGCTCCGCCGCCGTATCCCGTCGCGCCGCGGCGGGAGCCGCGCGGTCCCAACGTCGCTCTGTTCGCGGCCCTGGCAGTGATCATCGCGCTCGTGGCGGGCGGGGTGGCGAGCTGGGGGACGTTCCTGCTGATGCGGCCGTCCTCCGGCATCGACCCCGGATACACGCTCGGCACGCCGCCGAAGCCGCCCACGGCCCGGCCGCCGGATTCGGTGGCCGGGGTGGCCGCGAAGGTCCTGCCCAGCGTGGTCTCGCTGGAGGTCAAGGGCAACAGCGAGGCGGGCACCGGGTCGGGCTTCGTCATCAAGGGCGGCTACATCGTCACGAACAACCACGTCGTGGCCGTCGCGGGGAAGACCGGGGAGATCCGCATCCGCTACAACGACCGCACCTCCTCGGGGGCGCGTATCGTCGGCCGCGATCCGAACTCCGACATCGCGGTCGTGAAGCCCGACGTGCCGATCAAGGTGCCGGAGCTGCCCCTCGGCAACTCCGACGGGGTGGTGGTGGGTGACCCGGTCATCGCGATCGGCTCGCCCCTCGGCCTGAGCGGCACGGTCACCACCGGAATCGTCAGCTCGCTCAACCGCCCCGTGGAGGCGGGCGGGAGCACCGGGTCCGACTACGCGCTGATCAACGCGATCCAGACGGACGCCGCCATCAATCCCGGCAACTCGGGTGGTCCTCTGGTGAACACCGCGGGCGAGGTGATCGGGGTGAACTCGGCGATCGCCACCGTCGGCGGGTCCCTGTTCGGCGAGTCCGGCAGCATCGGCCTCGGCTTCGCGATCCCGGTGAACCAGGTGCGCCGGATCGCCCAGGAGCTCATCACCACGGGGACGGCCCGCACCTCGAGGATCGGGATCACGATCGATCAGAGCTACCGGGGGCAGGGCGTGCGGATCGCCCCCCATGCGGAGGGCGGCGCGGAGCCGGTCACGCCGGGCGGCCCGGCGGCGAAGGCGGGCCTGCGCCCGGGGGACGTCATCCTCGAGGTCGACGGCCGGCCCGTGAGCGACAGCCGGGAGCTGATCGTGACCATCCGCAGCAAGGCCCCCGGCGACGTGGTGCGGATCAAGTTCCGGCACGACGGCGAGCTGCGGACGGCGACGGTCACGGTCGGCGCGGCACCCGCGCCCAGCACGCGGCCGTCATGAACGGCGTCCCCGGTCCGCACCGTCCGGCATGGGCATTAGTCTGATTTCAGTCGTACCTGCAGGAGGAGATCGCCATGTTCGGACTCGGCTGGGGGGAGGCCCTGGCGCTGGTGGTGATCGCCCTACTCGTCTTCGGGCCGGAAAAGCTCCCCCAGGCCGCCGCGCAGGCGGGCCGTACGTTGCGGCAGCTCCGGCAGATGGCCAACAACGCGAAGGCGGACCTGCAGGCCAATCTGGGGCCCGAGTTCTCCAACTTCGACCCGTCCGACCTCAACCCCAAGAACTTCGTGCGCAAGCACCTGCTCGAGGACCTCGAGAAGGACTGGAACAGCGCACCGGCGCCGGTCGAGCCGGTCGTCACCCCCACGCCCGAGCTGGGCGTGGGGGAGATCCCGCCGTACGACAACGAGGCGACCTGATCCGGCCGGGCGCGGCTAGTGCCTGACCGGCGAGATGTCGAGCTTGAGCCCCTTGAGACTGGTCGGCTTCTTGCCGAGCCCGGACGCGATCCGGCGCAGCTCCGCGGCCGCGGGGGCGTCGGGGTCGGTCAGCACGAGCGGCTTGCCCTCGTCGCCGCCCGCACGCAGCCGCGTGTCGATCGGCACCTGGCCGAGCAGCGGCACGCGCGCGCCCAGGGTGCGGGTCAGCGCGTCGGCCACGGCCTGGCCGCCGCCCTCGCCGAAGACTGAGATGCGCTCGTCGCAGTGCGGGCAGGGCAGCCACGCCATGTTCTCGATGACGCCCGCGACCTGCTGGTGGGTCTGGGCCGCGATCGACCCGGCCCGCTCGGCAACCTCGGCGGCGGCCTGCTGCGGGGTCGTCACGACGAGGATCTCGGCCGTGGGCAGGCGCTGGGCGACCGAGATCGCGATGTCGCCGGTGCCCGGGGGCAGGTCCATCAGCAGGACGTCGAGGTCACCCCAGTAGACGTCGGTCAGGAACTGGTACAGCGCGCGGTCGAGCATCGGGCCGCGCCACACCACCGGCATGTTGCCCTCGGGCTTGAACATGCCGACCGAGATGACCTTGATGTCGTACGCCACCGGCGGCATGATCATGTCTTCGACCTTGGTGGGCCGCTCGCTCACGCCGAGCATGCGCGGCACCGAGTGGCCGTAGATGTCGGCGTCGATGACGCCGACCTTCAGGCCCTGGGAGGCCATCGCGGCGGCGAGGTTCACCGTGACCGACGACTTGCCGACGCCGCCCTTGCCGCTGGCGACCGCGAACACGCGGGTCAGCGAGCCGGGCTTGGCGAAGGGGATCTCCTTTTCCGGGCCGCGGTCGCCGCGCAGCCTCGTCTGCAGCTCCTTGCGCTGCTGCTCGCTCATGACGTCGAGGTCCACGTGGACGCGGGTGACGCCGTCGAGCCTGGAGACCGCCTCGGTGACGTCGCGGGTGATCCTGTCCTTCAGCGGACAGCCTGCGACGGTCAGGTATACGCCAACGCGCACCACCCCGTCAGGGGAGATGTCGATGCCCTCTTTGACCATGCCGAGCTTGGTGATCGGCTGGCGGATCTCTGGGTCGTTGACCGTCGCCAACGCGGCCATGACCTGTTCAGGGGATGGTGCCATGAATCCATGCTATGGACTCAGCGGGCGCCCTCATAACCCGCCCCGCGCGATCTGCCCTCGCCCCCGCTCAGCTCCTCCTGCAGGCGCTGGAGCTCCGCGCGGATGTAGTCGCGCGTGGCCACCTCGCCGATCGCCATGCGCAGGCCGGCGATCTCCCGGGTGAGGTATTCGATCTCGGCCTGGTTGCGCTCGGCCGCCATCCTGTCCTGTTCGTACTGGATGCGGTCGCGATCGGCCTGCCGGTTCTGCGCCAGCAGGATCAGCGGCGCGGCGTACGACGCCTGGAGCGACAGCATCAGCGTCAGGAAGATGAACGGATAGGGGTCGAACTTGACCGGCGCGAGCACATTCCACAGCAGCCAGACCGTGACGAACACGGTCATGTAGACGATGAACCGCGCCGTACCGAGGAACCGCGCGAACCGTTCCGAGAACCTGCCGAACGCCTCGGGGTCGTAGTAGAGCCGCAGGCGGTGGGTCAGTTCGCGCGGCTGATCGAGGCGTTCAGTCATGTCGCTCCCGCCAGTCCTCCGGCAGCATGTGGTCCAGCACGTCGTCGACGGTCACGGCGCCGAGCAGCCGCCCGAGCTCGTCCACGACGGGAACCGCGACCAGGTTGTACGTCGCGAGATACGACGCCACCTCCCAGACGGTGAGCTCCGGCCTGATCGGGTCCACTGTGATGTCTATCACGCCGCCGAGCAGCGTCGACGGCGGCTCTCGCAGCAGGCGCTGGAAATGTGCCGTCCCCAGGAAACGCCCGGTCGGCGTCTCGGTCGGCGGGCGGGTGACGTACACCTGGGCGGCGACGGCGGGCGGCCGCTCCTGCCGGCGGATATCCGCGAGGGCCTCGGCCACGGTCGCCGTCGGCGGGAGGATGACCGGCTCGGACGTCATCATGCCGCCGGCCGTGTGCTCCCCGTAGGTCAGCAGCCGCCGGACCGGCTCGGCCTCCTCCGGCACCATGAGCCGCAGCAGCCCCTCGGCCTGCTCGGCGGGCAGCTCCTGCAGCAGGTCGGCGGCGTCGTCCGGGCTCATCTCCTCCAGCACGTCGGCGGCGCGCTCGCTGTGCAGCCGGCTCAGCACGAGCACCTGGTCGCGCTCGGGCAGCTCTTCGAGGACGTCGGCGAGCCGGTCGTCGTCCAGCGCCGCGGCGACCTCGGCCATCCGCTTGGCCGGCAGCTCGTGCAGCATGTTCGCCAGGTCGGCCGGGCGCAGCGCCTCGAAGACGGCGAGCAGGTTGGCCGCGCCCTGGTCCTTCTGGATCCCGGAGAAGCCGGTGACCTCGTTCCAGTCCACGATCAGCGTCTCGCCCCTGCGCCGCGTCCCGCGCCGTACGGCGACCTTCGTGATGAGCCACTCGGACGGCCGCGGCTGCTCCATCGCCAGGTCCTGTACGGTCACCCGTTCGCCCTTGTATTCGACGGTGCGGTCGAGCATCTCCCCGATGGCCAGGGTCTCGGTGTCCCGGCACTCGAACCTGCGCATGTTGAGCTTGCCGGTGAAGATGACGGCGCCGGCCTCGATCCTGGTGATCCTGGTGATCGGCAGGAAGACCCGGCGGCGCGGCTGGACCTCGACGACGAAGCCGTGCACCCGGGGGAGCAGCGGCCCCCGCAGCGAGACGACGACATCCCGGATCCGGCCGATCTGGTCGCCGGCCGGGTCGAAGACCGCCAGCCCCGCCAGGCGGGCCACGAAGATCCGAGCCACTCTGCCAGTGTTACGCAAGGATGCACGCCGCTCATGTGCTATGACAGGATCAAAGTCATTTATTGGTAATTACATGGGCGGGTGACGATGAAGGCTGCCGGCCTGGCCATCGCGGGCGTTTCGGCCTTCTGCTTCGGGTTCTCCGGGCCGACGGCGAAGATCATCGGCATGGCGGGGCTGACGCCGCTGGAGGCCGTGTGGATCCGCATGGCCGGGGCGGGCGTGGTCCTGCTGCTGGTCCTGGCCGCCGTCAGGCCGCGGGCGCTGCGCATCCCGCGCGATCGCCTGCTGTTCTTCGCGGTGTACGCGGTGGTCGCGGTGGCCGCCGTGCAGGGCCTGTACTTCGTGGCCATCACCCGGCTGCCGGTCGGCGTCGCGCTGCTGCTCGAGTACACCTCCCCGGTGCTGGTGGTCTTGTGGGTGCGGTTCGTCCGCCGGGTGCGGCTGCCGCGCCCGGCCTACCTGGGCGCGCTGATCGCGGTCGTGGGCCTGGCGATCGTCGTGCAGGTCTGGGAGGGGCTGCGCCTGGACGCCCTCGGCCTGCTGCTGGGGCTGCTCGCCGCCGCCTGCTCCGCGGGGTATTTCCTGCTGAGCGACTCGTTCGGCGACGACGTGGACACGCTCGGCCTGATCGGCTGGGGCATGCTCGGCTCGGCGGTGGTCCTGCTGCCCGTCTCCCGGCCCTGGGACATCGACTGGCGGGCGCTCACCCGGGCCGTCGAGGTCTCCGGCCACGTGATTCCCGTCGCGGCGGCCGCCGCCTGGCTGGTCGTGGTGGCCACGGTGGTCGCGTACGTCACCGGGGTCACCGCCGTACGGCGGCTGTCGGCCGCGGTCGGGGCGACGGTCGCGTCGGTGGAGGTCATCGCGGGGGCGGTGATCGCCTGGGTGCTGCTGGGCGAGCGCCTGGGGACCGCCCAGATCGCCGGGGGCCTGATCGTGCTCACCGGGGCCCTGCTCGCCCAGACCGCGACCGCACGGCGCGGCGCGGAGCGCCCGGCCGCCGAGGCGGCCGAGGCCGTGCGCGTCTGATCAGACCCGGGGGACGAGCCGTACGACGGTGGACTCGCCGGCCCAGCGGGTGGTCAGGCCGGCGGCGTCGCGGGCGTTGAGGCGCTCCTTGGCCAGCGCGGCCACGGCGCCGGGGGCGGCCGCCTGGTCCACCACCTCGGCGACGGCGGGAAAACGGATGAGCTCGGCGCCGTTGTCCTTGCTGCGCAGCACGACCTCGATCTCCCCCCGCCCGGCCGCGAGCTCGGCGAGGCCGGGCAGGGACTGCTCGCCTCCGCCGGTCACCACGTAGATCGCGCCCTCGTGCCAGACGTGCCAGGCCAGCCGCGGCCCGGACGGCAGACCGAGCCACAGCACGCCGGACTTCTTCGCGCCCTCTTCGATCACGGGCAGGGTCATGCGCCCCAGCCTAATCACCCTGCCTGATCACCGCGCTACCGTGTGCCCATGCGCGCTCGACGTTCGTGCCTGGCCGTGCCCGGCAGCAATCCCCGTTTCCTGGAGAAGGCCCAGGGCCTCCCCGCCGACGAGGTCTTCCTCGACCTGGAGGACTCCGTGGCCGCCGGGGCCAAGGACGAGGCGCGCCGCAACGTCGTCGCCGCGCTCCGGGAGGGGGACTGGACGGGCAAGACGGTCGTCGTCCGGGTCAACGACGTCACTACCCGGTGGACCTACCGCGACGTCATCGAGGTCGTCGAAGGCGCGGGAGACCGGCTCGACTGCGTCATGCTGCCGAAGGTGCGCGACGCCTCTCACGTGGCCTGGCTCGACACCCTCCTCGGCCAGATCGAGCGGGCCACCGGGCTGCCGGAGGGCCGCATCGGCATCGAGGCGCAGATCGAGGACGCCCGTGGGCTGGTCAACGTGGACGACATCGCCACGTCCTCGCCCCGGCTGGAGACGCTGGTCTTCGGCCCGGCCGACTTCATGGCCTCGATCGGCATGCGGACGCTGGTCGTGGGCGAGCAACCGCCCGGGTACGGCGAGGGGGACGCCTATCACTACATCCTGATGCGCATCCTGATGGCCGCCCGCGCGCATGGTCTCCAGGCGATCGACGGGCCGTACCTGCAGATCCGCGACCTGGACGGCTTCCGCCGGGTGGCGCTGCGGTCGGCCGCCCTGGGATTCGACGGCAAGTGGGTGCTCCATCCGTCGCAGGTGGAGGCGGCCAACGAGGTGTTCTCGCCGTCCCAGGAGGACTACGACCACGCCGAGCTCATCCTCGACGCGTACGAGTACTACACCACGGTCGAGAAGCGGGGCGCGGTCATGCTGGGCGACGAGATGATCGACGAGGCGTCGCGGAAGATGGCGCTGGTGGTGGCGGCCAAGGGCCGCGCCGCCGGCCTTCCCCGCACGAGCTCCTTCACCCCGCCGGCGTGATCGCGCGCGGTACGCCGGAGGGCCGGGGGGCCGCGGGACGGGGCGGCCCCGGGGGGGGGGGGTTTA
>JADGHC010000127.1 GCA_019689655.1 Microbispora sp. | reverse complement strand
CAGCACCACGGGCAGGGCCGCGGCCTTCGCGGCGGCCGGTGCGGCCCGGTCTCCCAGGCCGTCTCTCACACCGTCTCTCACCCGGCACCGGTACGGCAGGCTGACCGGACGCCCGCGGCCGGGCGGCCGGACGGGCCCCCCGGGGCGGCGGACGACGACGGCGCGACGGCGCGCCGGATATGAAATGCGTGTCGATAAACGCCTCATGCGAATTCCCCGAATGAAAAGTGCGGCCAGGGCAGGCCGGTTTTGCCCGGGGGGATCCAAACGTGCGGCGGCCCGTCAACGATGCACCGGGATCGGGCTTAAAGCAATCAGGCGCGCCAGCAAGAACGCATTCCGCCCGATTAGACGGGAGATCAGGGCAGCCAGGAGACTCGGCCGCGCAGCAGGCCGTACCCGACGAAGGCGACCACGTCGATCAGCGTGTGCGCGATGATCAGCGGCATGGTGCGTCCCCAGCGCTGGTAGAGCCGGCCGAAGACCACGCCCATCGCGATGTTGCCGATGAAGCCGCCGAAGCCCTGGTAGAGGTGGTAGGACCCGCGCAGGACGGCCGAAACGCTCACCGCCCGCCACGGCGACCAGCCGCGCTGCCGCAGCCGGTGCAGCAGATAACCGGCGACCAGCACCTCCTCCAGCACGCCGTTCTGGGCGGCCTCGGCGACCAGGACCGGGATGCGCCACCAGACGTCCGGCAGGCTGTCGGGCACGACGTTGAGGTTGAACCCGGACCGGAAGGCGAACAGGTAGAACACCAGTCCGGTGCCGCCGATCACCGCCGCCAGCGCCGCGCCGCGCAGCGTGTCGCGGCCCGGCGTCCGCCAGTCGGCCCCGATCGTGCGCATGGACTCGCCCGATCGGGCCAGCAGGTAGGCGACCAGCCCCACCGGCGCCACGTTGACCGCGATCCCCGCCAGATGCAGCGAGAGATCGAGCCACGGCCGCCCCGGGGCCAGCGAGCCGACGAGCACCGCGTGCTGCTCACCCAGGTCCTTCGGCGCGGTCAGTGCGCCGATGAGGCGGATGAGCGACAGCAGGGCGCTGGCGCCGAGCGAGACCGCGAAGACCGCGATGATCTCCGGGCCGATCAGCCGTGGCGTGAGACCGCGCAGGGCGGCTTCACCCGGCTCGGCGGACATGGCGGTGACCGGCCGTCCGGAGGCGGCGGCGTCGGTGATGGCGTCGGCGGCGGGGTCCTCCATGCTGGCAGGGTAGCCGCCGCCGGGAGGACGCCCGCACGGCCGTCCGTCCCGTCAGTACGGCAGCGCACGGGACGTGAACGCCGGGGCGACGAAGGCCGCCTTGAACTTCGGGAACGCGACGGTGTTGGGGTTGCCGTCGGAGGTGTAGCGCTCGGTGGGGTTGGCCTTGAGCCAGTCGAGCCACGCCATCGAGCAGAACTTCTTGCAGTCGCCGACCTTCTCCTTCGACCTGATCCGCGGGATGCCGAGGGGGTCGAAGTCCTTGGTGAACGGCGACGGCGCCGGCGTGTAGCCCGCGAGGAACACGCCCTTGTAGTCGTATCGGGTCCCGCCGGACTGCCCCTGCAACGCCCACTTCTTCTCGTGCGGCTGGTTGCCGTACGGCAGCGCGAGCGTGAGGACCGGAGCCTTGACCAGCGACGTGATCAGCGCCTGCCCGGCCGCGATCTGCTTTTCCACCTCGGCCTTCGGCTTGCCGAGCAGGTTGAGGTGGTCACGAGTGTGATTGCCGAGGTCGAAGTTGTGGTCCTTGAGCCACTGCAGGACCTGCATCTGCTCTTCCTGGCGGGTCTTGCCGAACAGGTCCTTGATTATGTACATGGTCGCCACCGGCCGGAAGCCCGGATGCTTCTTCGCGACGTCCATCAGGATGCCGATGGCGCAGTCCGGTGTCGGATTGCCCATGCCGTCGAGCGTGAGCTGGGCGGGCGAGGAGTCGTCGAAGGTCAGCACCACCGGGTGCTTGCCCGCCGGAATGTCGATCTTGCCGGTGACGTACTCGGCCGCGGTGATCGGCACGTAGTCCTCCGCCGCGAGCCGCTCCAGCTCGTCGCGGAAGTCCTTCGGGCTGCGGTCGTCGCCCGGCGGCGGGTTCTTGACGATCCGGTGATACATGATCACCGGGATCTGCCCCAGCTCGTTGGCCTTGGCCTGGGCCGCGGCCGCCGCCGCGGACTTGCGCTGCGCCGCCTCGGCGGCCGCCCTTTTCTGCTGGTGACCGACCGGGCTCGCCTGCGTGGCGTGCTTGCCCCCGCCACTCGCGCAGGCGGAGAGCGCGACCACCCCCAACGACGCCGCGGCGATGCCGGCAACCCTGAAGCGCCCCATGGATCGATCCCCCTCATCGGGCCACGCTTGACGATGAGGGGCTCCTACCCGCGGGGCGTGTTCATTTCACGCTGGGTAGGACAAACATCACGCTAAGTGAGTCACAGGTGAGGCTCGGCGCAGAAGCCGACGCCGTCGCCGCCGATCTCGAGGGGGCTCTCGGACGCGGCGGCGAACACCGACTCACCCGGGCGCAGCTTGACCTCGGGGCCGCCGCCCGTGCCGACCCTGACCACGCCCTCGGTGCACAGCACGATCCGCGGCACCGGCCCGCCGAGCACCTCGGTCTCGCCCGGCGCGATCCTGCGGAGCAGGAACTCCGGGACCGGCGGCACGTACGCGCCGCCGACCGGCTCCACCGCCAGGGGCTGCGCCGCGGCGTCGCTGATCCGCAGCACCTCCTCCACGTCGATGTGCTTGCCGGTCAGGCCCGCCCGCAGCACGTTGTCGGAGCAGGCCATGATCTCCACGGCGAACCCGTCGAGGTAGCAGTGCAGCACCCCGGCCCCGAGGAACAGCGCCTCACCGGGGGCCAGCGTGTGACGGCGCAGCAACAGCGGCGCCAGCACCGCCGGGTCCTCCGGATAACGCCGGGCCAGCCGCACCACCAGCGCGTAGTCGGGCGTGTGGACGGCGGATGCCGCCCACACCACCGACTCGATCAGCTCCCGGCGGGAGCCGGGCCACTCCAGCAGCACCCGCAGCGCGCCGAGCACGTCGCCGCCGCGCAGCGCCGCGACCACCGGCGTCAGCGCGGCCACGTGCAGCCGCTCGATCAGCATCGCCGACTGCTCGGGCGGCCGGAACCCGGCCAGCCCGGTGAACGGGGTGAGCGCGCAGACCATCTCCGGCTTGTGCCAGGGGTCGGTGTAGTTGACGTTCCCCCGGGCGTGGCCGTCGGCGGCCTGCGCGGCGTCGGGGTGGACCTGCAGCGACAGCGGCGCGTCCACCGCGATCAGCTTCATCAGGTACGGCAGCCGCGCCCCGAATCGCCCGGCGACCGCCTCACCGAGGGTCCCCACCGGGTCGGCCGCGACCACGTCGGCGAGCGTGGTCTCGGCCCCGCCCCTGGTCAGCCGGGAGGACCCGGCCGGATGGGCGCCCAGCCACATCTCGGCCTCCGGCCCGGAGGCGGGGCGGCCGGTCAGCCCGGCGATGGCCGTACGGGAACCCCAGGGGTAGTCCTTGATGACGTTGGTGAGGAGATCCACGTGAGTCCTTCGGGGCGTCGGGCGCGGGTGGTCCGAGACTAACGGGGTTCGTTGACGCAGCGGAGCACGGGGTGACGCACGAGCGCGCCGGGATCGACCTCGCCACCGGTGACGTGGAAGACCGCGCTCTCGCCCGGCAGCAGCGTGACGAGCTGGTCGTCCACGGTCGCGCGGGGATCCAGCCGGTCGGGGAAGATCGCCAGATCGCGCACGATCGTCCGCGCGGTCACCCTCACCCGCAGCCCGCCCTCGATCTCCTCGACCTGCGTGTCCATCTCCGCCGGCGGGTAGTCCATGGCCGGGTCCTCGCCGGGGAACCGCAGCGCGCGTACGCCGTCGAGCGTGGCCACCAGCACCTCTCCCGCCGGGTCGCCGGGCCGCGCGATCCCCTCGGGCAGCTCCACCGACGCCGTGCCGCGCGGCGGGACCGACACGCCGGCACGCTCCTTGGCCAGGATCTCCCCCGCCAGGCTGAGCCGTTCCAGGGCGAGCTCGCCCGACCACGGCTCGTCGGTGTCGTTCACGATCGCCAGCGCGCCGTCCTGGAAGGTCAGCAGCCGGTCGGCGTACGCCCGGCGCAGCGCGTACCACAGCGGCTTGCGCCGCCCGCCGCCGTCCACCGCCGACCAGGAGGTGACCGGCCAGCAGTCGTTGAGCTGCCACACGATCGTGCCCATGCAGTGCGGCGCGAGCGCCCGGAACCGCTCGATGCCGAACGTCATCGCCCTGGCCTGGTTGACCTGCGTGTAGTAGTGCCAGTCGTCGAAGCCGTCCGGCCGGGGCAGGTGCTCGCCGAGGCCGCGCAGCAGCTTGAGGTTGCCGTCGATCGCCTTCTGGTGGTGCATCACCCCGGGGGATTCCGGCGTCAGCGGGTCGTCGGAGACCGCGGCGCGCAGCGTGGCGTACGTCGGCGGGCCCTGGAAGCCGAACTCGGCCACGAACCGCGGCGTGTACGTCGCGTAGTGGCTGTAGTCGTGGGTGTTCCAGACCGTCCAGATGTGCACCGTGCCCTTCGACGGGTCGTTCGGCGGCAGATCGGGGGCCCCCGAGTAGGGGCTGCCCGGCCAGTACGGCCGGGTCGGGTCGAGCTCGGCCACGACCCGCGGCAGCAGGTCGTAGTAGAAGCCGGCGCCCCAGCTACGGCCCTCCAGCTTCTCCTGCCAGCCCCAGTCGGCGTGGCCCTCGATGTTCTCGTTGTTGCCGCACCACAGCACGAGGCTCGCGTGGCGGGCCAGGCGGGCGACGTGCTCGCGGGCCTCGGCCTCGACCTCCGCGGCAAAGGGGCCCTCCTCCGGGTAGGCCGCGCAGGCGAACGGGAAGTCCTGCCAGACGAGCAGGCCCATCTCGTCGGCGAGGTCGTAGAAGTCCTCGCTCTCGTACATGCCGCCGCCCCACACCCGCAGGCAGTTGGCGCCCGCGGCGACCGCCTGGGCGAACCGCTCGGCCAGGCGCTCCCGGGTGATCCGGCTGGGGAAGCAGTCGTCGGGGATCCAGTTGAAACCCTTGACGAAGACCGGCTTGCCGTTGATCACGAACGTGAACGCGCCGTCGGTGCGGTCCAGCTCGACCGACCGGAATCCGATCCGGCCGGTCCACTCCTGGTCCTCCAGCCGGATGGTCAGGTCGTACAGCGGCTGCTCGCCGTACCCGCGCGGCCACCACAGGTCCGGGTCGGGCACGGTCAGCGTGACGACCGCCCGGCGCTGCCCGGCGCCGATCGTGACGGTCTCGGTCACGCCTCCCACCGACGCGCTGAGCGTGAGCGGCCGTTCGGCCGCCCGCTCCACCGTCACGTGCACCTCGACCCTGCCGTCCCCGTGGGCCAGGGGGCGCACCTCGGCCAGGCGGGCGGTGCTCCAGGTCTCGATGCCGATGGGCCGCCAGATCCCGGCCGTGACCACCGTCGGTCCCCAGTCCCAGCCGAAGTTGCAGGCCATCTTCCTGATGAACTGGTACGGCTCGGCGTAGGCGCCGGGGCGGTCGCCGAGGGCCGCCCGCCGCGCCTCCGCGTACGCGTACGGCGGCTCGAACAGGATCTTGAGCGTGTTCTCGCCGGTGCGCAGCAGGTGCCGTACGGTGAAACGGTACGACCGGTGCATGTTGGCCGTCGTGCCGATCTCGACGCCGTTGAGCACGAGAGTGGCGGCGGTGTCGAGCCCGGCGCACACCAGGTCGGCCCGGTCGTCGTCGGTTCCGCCCCAGGTGAAGGTGGTCTCGTACGCCCAGGCCGTACGCCCGATCCAGGTCAGCCGGTTCTCGTTGTCGTCCAGGTACGGGTCCTCGATCAGCCCCGCGGCGAGGAGATCGGTGTGGACGCAACCGGGAACGGACGCGGGCAGGCCCGCGACCACCGGCCGGAGCTTCCCGGTCGACGACACGGCGGTGACGGTCCACCCGTCGTGCAGGGGACGGTACGAGCTCACGCTTTCTCCTTAATCTTCTTCTCCTCGATCCCCGACGCCGCGCAGCCGGCGCACGCCACCCAGTGGCCGGCTTCCACCTCGGCCAGCCCGGGACGGGTCCGGCTGTCCCGCGGCGCCTCGTGGTACGCGCAGGGCACGTCGTCGCCGGTCGCGACATCCGCCCACTTGGTGTGGAGCCGGGGAACCGAGGCCAGCAACGAGCGGGTGTAGGGGTGCACCGGGTTGCCGAAGACGAGATCCGTCCGGCCCATCTCGACGATCTTCCCGTGCCGCAGCACCACGGTCCGGTCGCTGACGTAGTTGCCGAGCGACAGGTCGTGCGTGACGAACAGGATGCCGAGGCCGCGGGCGCGCAGATCGGCGAGCAGGTTCAGCACGTCGATGCGGGTGGACGCGTCGAGCATGCTGATGATCTCGTCGGCGACCAGCAGCCGGATGTCGAGGAGCACGGCCCGGGCGATCAGCATGCGCTGGAGCTGGCCGCCGCTGAGCTGGTGAGGATACTTGCCGAGGACGTTGCCGGGGTCGAGCCGCACGCTCTCCAGCGCGGCCGCCACGCGCTTTCGCCACTCGTCCGCGCCGACCCGGGGGAAGTACTGCTCCTTGATCATCGAGAACACGCGGTCGGCCCGGAAAACGGGGTTGTAGCAGCTGAAGGGGTCCTGGAAGACGCCCTGCACCTGCCGGTAGTACTCCTTGCGGTCCTTGATCGAGGTGATGTCCCGGCCGTCGAAGGTGATCGTCCCGCTGCTGATCGACGCGAGGCGCAAGATCATGCGGCCGATCGTGCTCTTGCCGCTGCCGCTCTCGCCGATGAGCGAGACCACCTCCCCCTCGCCGACCTCGAAGCTGACGTCGGAGACGGCCTTCAGCTCGCGCCCGCCGAAGGCGCCGACGCGGTAGACCTTGGACACACCGTCCAGCTTGAGCATCATTCGGCCTTCCAGCAGGCGACGAAGTGGCCCGGGGCCACCTCCGCGAACGGCGGCTGCTCGGCGCACTGGCCGGACGCGAGCGGGCAACGGTCCCGGAACCGGCATCCCCCCGGCGGGTTGAGCAGGGACGGCGGGTTGCCGGGTATCCCCGTCAGCCGGCGGTCCTCGTACCGCACCCCCACCTCGGGCAGCGCGGAGATGAGCTGCTGGGTGTACGGATGCCTCGGGGCGTTGACGAGCGCGTCGGCCGGGGCCTTCTCGGCCAGCCGCCCGGCGTACATGACCATGATCGTGTCGGCGATCTGGTAGACGAGCGAGATGTCGTGGGTGACCACCATCATGCTCGTGACCAGGCCGTGGTCGCGGAACCCGAGCAGCGTCGTGGCCACGGCCTTCTGGCTGGACACGTCGAGCGCGGAGGTGACCTCGTCGGCGATCAGCAGCGAGGGGTTCAGCAGCGTGGAGATCACCATGACCACCCGCTGCTTCATGCCGCCGGACAGCTCGATCGGGTAGCGGTCGAGCACGTCCTTCGACAGGCCCACCAGTTCGAGCCGCCGCTCCAGCTCGGCCCGGTCCGGCCGCTCGCCGCGCGACTCCAGCAGCTCGCCGATCATCTTGCCGATCTTCCGGGTGGGGTTGAGCGCGCTCATCGAGTACTGCGGGATGAGCGACACCTTCCGGAAGCGGAACTCGTCCATCGCGGTGTCGTCCGACAGCGGCATCGCCCTGCCGTCCAGCTCCACCGTGCCGCCGACATGCCGCATGCGGCCGTCCAGCCGGATCAGGCTCTTGGCGAGCGTGGACTTACCCGAGCCGGACTCCCCGGCCAGGCCCATGATCTCGCCGTCGGCGACCGAGAACGTGACGCCGTCGAGCGCCTTCACCTCGCCGCGCAGCGTGCGGTAGTAGACCCGCAGGTCGGTGACTTTCAGCGCCACGTCACATCTCCCTCAGCTTCGGGTTGAACACCTCGTCCAGCCCGACGTTCATGACGTAGAGGGCGCCGACGATCGCCGTGATGCCCGCGCCCGGCGGGATGAACCACCACCACATGCCGAGCTGGAGCGCGCTCCAGCGGGCCGCGTTGTTGAGCATCAGCCCGAGGGAGACGGAGTCGGTCGGGCCGAGCCCGATGAAGTCGAGCGAGGCCGCGATCAGGATGGCGCTTCCGAACAGCAGGATGAACGTCAGGAACAGGTACGAGCTCATGTTCGGCGCGATCTCCCGAAGAATGATCTTCGGGGTGCGCACCCCGCTGAGCCGGGCGAGGTCGACGAAGTCGCGCGAGCGCAGCGAGAACGTCTGCGCCCTGATCGCCCGCGCCGCCCACGGCCAGGAGGTCAGCCCGATGAACAGCGCCTGCACGCCGATGCTGCGCACGCCCAGGTACGCGTTGACGATCAGCAGGACCACCAGCGCGGGCAGCACGAGCACGATGTTGGTGAGCATGTTGAGCAGCTCGTCGACCCATCCGCCGCGGTAGCCCGCGACGAACCCGACGACCATGCCCACGGCCGCCGCCAGCACGCCGCCGAGCGCGCCCACCAGGAACGTCGAGCGCAGGCCGTACAGGAACTGGGCGAAGACGTCCTGGCCGAACGTCGTGGTGCCGAACCAGAACTCGCTCGACGGCGGGGTCATCGGCGGGCCGACGTAGTCGGTGGGCTTGTGGTCGATCGTCATCGGCCCGAAGACCGCGGCCACCAGGAACACGCCGATGATGATCGTGCCGACGACCAGCTTGCGGTTGCGCAGCGCGAAGTGCAGCGCCTCGCGCCGGGCGGTCGGCGTCCGCGGCTGGGCCTCGGGTGACGCCTCGCTCACGCCTGTCCTCCCATCCCGGTCCTGGTGCGCGGGTCCACCAGGACGTACGCGACGTCGATGACGAAGTTGGCGATCAGCACGCCGATGACGATGAACAGGAAGGTGCCCTGCAGCAGGAAGAAGTCCTGGTTCTGGATCGCCTGGAGGATCAGGTGCCCCAGGCCGGGGTAGCTGAAGACGATTTCGGTGACCAGCGCGCCGGCCACGAGCACGCCGAGCTGCAAGGCCAGACCGGTTATCTGCGGCAGGATCGCGTTCCTGAAGGCGTAGCGCCGCACCAGCCGCATCGGCGCGCCCAGCGCCCGCAGGTAGTTGACGTAGTCCGCCTCCAGCTCATAGATGATCATGTTGCGCATGCCGATGGCCCACCCGCCGAACGCCACCAGGAACAGCGAGGCGAACGGCAGGAACCAGTGCTGGGCGAGGCTGCCGACGAACTCCCACGACCAGGACGGCTGCAGGTCGAAGCCGTAGGCCCCGGCGACGGGAAAGACGCCGGCGACGATGCCGAGCGCCCAGGCCAGCAGGATCGCCAGCCACATGTACGGCGTCGCGGTCAGCACGTAGCCCACGGGCAGCACGCTGTTGTCGAGCCACTTGCGCCGTGCGGCGAACGCGCCGAACCGGTTGCCCGCGAACCAGCTCAGCAGGATCGACGGGAGCAGCAGGCCCAGCGTGTACGGCACCGCCCGGATGATCACGTCGGTCACCGGCGTCGGGAACAGCCAGATGCTGATGCCGAGGTCGCCCTTCAGCAGCGCGCCCCAGAAGTTCAGGTACTGCCGCCACAGCGGCAGGTCGAAGCCGAACAGCGCGTTGTAGTGCGCCCGCATGGCCTCGACCGCCTCGGGCTGCGCGACGTTGGCCCGCGACAGCATGCTCGAGACGGGGTCGCCCGGCATGAACCGCGGGATCATCCAGTTGATGGTCACGGCCACGAAGAACGTCAGGCCGTAGATGAGTAGTTTTCTGCCGAAATAGCGGCGCAAATCGACCTCCCGGTCGCGGGATGGCGCCCCCCTGCCGACCGGCAGAGGGGCGCGACACGATCAGCCTCCGGAGGCCGGCCGGAGTTCGGTGAGCATGAGCGTGCCGCCCATCTCCAGCCAGTTGCGCCACACGGTCGGCGGATACTTCGGCGCGTCCGGCGCGCTGCTCGGCCAGTTCTTCCAGAACGCGTCGGTGGTCTGGGACCACAGGCCGTTGTACCAGAGCGGGACGACCGGCATGTCCTCGAGCTGGATCTTCTGCAGCTCCGAGGTGATCTTCTTCATGCCGTCGAGGTCCTCGGGCTTGACCCGGTCGAGCTGCTGGGTGAGCTGCCAGGCCCGCTTGTTCTCGTACCGGCCGAAGTTCGTGGTGGTCTGCAGCTTCTGCACCGGCAGGCGGAACAGGTAGTCGTAGTACGACCAGGGGGTGTTCGACAACTGCCTGTCGTTGTTGAGCACGAGGTCGAACTTGCCTTGGTTGCGGGTGTCGACGAGCGCGTTGTAGTCGGGGAAGTCGGTCTCGATGTCGATGCCGACGGCCTTGGCGCTCGAGCTGATGACCCGCGCCGCCTCCATCCAGTCGGTCCACCCGGCGGGCACCATCAGCTTCAGCGAGATCTTGGCGCCGCTCGGCGACTCCACCATCCCGTCGCCGTTGCGGTCTCTGTAGCCGGCGTCGGCGAGCAGCTGCTTGGCCTTTTCGGGGTCGTAGGAGAAGCCGAGCGTGGAGGTGACGTTCTTGTCGACGTACTTGTCCCACTGCGGCAGCAGGCCGGACGGGTCGGACGCCTTGACCAGGTTGCCGTAGACGCCCTCGACGATCTTCTTGGTGTCGATGGAGTAGGCGACCGCCTGGCGGAACGCCTTGTCGTCCATCGGCTTCTTCTTCGTGTTGAACAGCAGCCAGGTGGTGTTCGCCGACAGCATGTACGGCGGCTGGTCGTAGTAGGTCTTGATGCCGAAGTTGCCCTTGACCAGGTTGGCGATGCCCGGCAGGAAGTTGGTGCTGAGGTCGAGGTTCTTCTGCAGCAGCAGGCCCATCGCGACCTCGTTGCTGGAGTTGACGATGTCGACGATGTACTTGGGCTTGACGTCCTTGCCGAGTGCCTTGGTCGCCCACCAGTTGTCGCGCTTGACCCAGACCATGCGGTCCTGGTCATGCATCTTGTAGGCGTACGGGCCGGTGCCGACGGGGTTCTCGTTGACCCCGTTCATCACCTCGTCCTCGGACCGCCCCTCCCACAGGTGCTTGGGGACGATCGCCCGGCTGTAGAGGTGGTTGGCCCACTCCTGGTAGTTCGCCGTGGTGAAGGTGAACTTGACCGTGTAGTCGTCGACCTTCTCCGCGCTCTTCAGCCAGTCCCACAGCGGGTGGTAGGGGACGCTCTTCATCTTGCCGAGCTCGAAGGTGAAGACGACGTCGTCGGCCGTGAACGGCTTGCCGTCCGACCAGGTGATGCCCTTGCGCAGCTTGAGCGTGTACTCCAGGTCACCGGTCCATTGGCCGCTCTCGGCGAGCCACGGCGTGAGCTTGTCGGTGTTCGGGTCGTACATGAACAGCGTCTCGTAGACCAGGCCCTTGGTGCCGGTGGCGAAGTCCCACTCGCGCAGGGGGTTCCAGTTCGCGGGCGGGCCCCACTGGGTGCCGCTGGTGTACAGGGTCTCGTTGCGCGGAAAGGCCCCGCCGCTGCCGCCCGCGGCCGGGGCGGCCGCGCCGCCTCCCGCTGCGCCGCCGGCCGGCGTGGACGCTCCCCCGCCTCCCGAACAGGCGACGCTTAACAGGCCGGCGGCCAGCACCGGTATAAGAAACCGCGTTGGGTTTCGCATGGCGACTCTCCCTTCCCCACGCGACACCGCGCGGGGTCCGCACTACTGCCAGGCCCCGATGATCAGCGGTCCGCACCACTCGCGCCATGGGGTGCTGAACCGGATAAGTACCGAGACCGTAAAATCCGGATGTCGCCGGTGTCAATAGTGGAAGATGTAGGCAAAGTAACGGTAGTAAGGTGAGGTTCACTGGACCGGTTCAGCCGAGGGGACACGTGAGAAGACCGACCATCGCGGATATCGCACGGCAGGCGGGAGTCTCCAAGGGCGCGGTCTCGTACGCCCTGAACGGCCAGCCGGGGGTGTCCGAAGCCACCAGGGCCCGCATTCTCGCCATCGCGAACGAAATCGGCTGGCGGCCGAACCTCGCGGCACGGGCGCTCAACGGCGCCCGCGCGCACGCCGTGGGCCTCGCCCTCTGCCGGCCCGCCCGGTTCCTCGGCGTCGAGCCGTTCTTCATGGAGCTGATCAGCGGCATCGAGGCGGAGCTGTCCGCCCGCTCGTATGCCCTGCTGCTCCAGGTGGTCGGCGACCACGAGGCCGAGATGGGCGTCTACCGCCGCTGGTGGGGGGAGGGCCGCGTGGACGGCGCGATCCTCGTCGACCTCCACCTCGACGACCCCCGCGTGCCCCAGGTGGAGGAGATGGGCATGCCCGTCGTCGTCCTCGGGCACCCCTCGGCCGCCGGCTCGCTCGTGCCGGTCTGGGCCGACGACGGCGCGGCCGTACGCGAGATGGTGGAGTATCTCGTCGCACTCGGGCACCGGCGGATCGCCCGCGTCGCCGGAATGCCGCAACTGTCCCACACGGCCATCCGCGACCGGGCGTTCGGCGACGTCTGCGCCGATCTCGGGCTGAGCGCCTGCCCGATCGTGCACACCGACTACACCGGCGAGGAGGGCGCGCGGGCCACCCGGCGGCTGCTCAGCTCGCCCGAGCGGCCCACGGCGATCGTGTTCGACAACGACATCATGGCCGTCGCCGGCCTTTCGGTCGCCCAGGAGATGCGGCTCGACGTGCCGGCCGACCTGTCCATCGTCGCCTGGGACGACTCCCCGCTCTGCCAGGTCGTCCGCCCGCCGCTGACCGTGCTCACCCGCGACATCCCGGCGTACGGCGCGCACGCGGCGCAGCGGCTGCTCGCGCTGATCGACGGCGGGGAGGCCACGCCCTTGGAGGACGTGGCCCCGCGCCTGACCACCCGGGGCAGCACGGCGCCGCCCGCC
>JADGHC010000126.1 GCA_019689655.1 Microbispora sp. | reverse complement strand
ACCACCGGGGGGGGGGGGGGGGGGGCGGCCCCCCCCCCCCCCCCCCCAACCCAGGAGGCCCCCTTGTTCCGGTACATCATTCGGCGGCTGCTCGCGTCGGTGCTGCTGCTGGTCATCATCAGCATGATCACCTTCGCGATCTTCTTCCTGGTGCCCAGGCTCGCCGGCGCTACCTCGGACGACCTCGCAGCCCGGTACGCCAGCCGGGCCGCCGACGCCGCCCAGGTTCACGCGCTGTCCGAGCGGCTCGGTCTCGACCAGCCGATCTGGGTCCAGTACGGCAAGTTCGTCAAGACTCTCGTGGCGGGCGCGGACTACGACACCGGGACCGGGACCGACCACTGCTCCGCGCCGTGCCTGGGGTACTCGTTCGTCACACAAAACCCGGTGGGGCCTGAGCTGCTCGACCGGCTCCCAGTGACGGCGTCGCTCGCCGCAGGCGCCTGCGTGCTGTGGCTGCTGGGCGGCGTGGCCACCGGCGTGATGTCGGCGCTGCGCAAGGGATCGGTCTTCGACCGGGCGGCGATGGGCACCGCGCTCGCCGGGGTCTCCCTACCGATCTTCTTCACCGGCCTGGTGACCCTCTCGGTCTTCTCGTACTCGCTGGGCTGGACCGCGCCGGGTGGCAGCTACACGCCGCTGACCCAGAATCCGGCGCAGTGGGCGTACGACCTGCTGCTGCCCTGGATCTGCCTCGCGTTCCTCTACGCCGCGGCCTACGCGCGGCTCACCCGGTCGGGCATGCTCGAGACCATGGGGGAGGACTTCATCCGTACCGCCCGGGCCAAGGGGCTGCCGGAGCGCACGGTCGTGGTGAAGCACGCACTGCGCTCGACGCTCACCCCGATCACCACGATCTTCGGGTTGGATCTCGGGCTGCTCCTGGGCGGCGCCGTGCTGACCGAGAGCACCTTCTCGCTGCCCGGCATCGGCAAGTACGCGGTCGACGCGATCAACGCGCACGACCTGCCGAAGATTCTCGGCGTGGTGCTCGTGGCAACGATCTTCATCATCCTGGCCAACCTGATCGTGGACGTGCTGTACGCGGTCATCGACCCCCGGGTACGGCTCTCGTGACACCCAACGAATCAACCCCCACCGCCGTGGGCACGCCCACCGCCTTCCTGGACGTGCGCGACCTGCGGGTGCACTTCCCCACCGACGACGGCCTGGTCCGGGCGGTCGACGGCGTGTCGTTCACTGTGGACCGCGGGGAGACGCTCGGCATCGTGGGCGAGTCCGGTTCCGGCAAGAGCGTCACCAGCCTGGCCATCATGGGCCTCAACCGCGGCCGCGGGCCGGTGCACACCTCCGGCGAGGTGTGGCTCGACGGCGAGGAGCTGATCGGCGCATCGGCGGAGTCGGTGCGCAGGCTGCGCGGCAAGAAGATGGCGATGATCTTCCAGGATCCGCTGACCGCGATGCACCCGCACTACACCGTCGGTCATCAGATCATCGAGGCGTACCGCATCCACAACCCGGTCTCCAAGGCGGTGGCGCGCAAGCACGCGATCGACATGCTCGGGCGGGTTGGCATCCCGCGGCCGGAGCGGCGGGTGGACGACTACCCCCACCAGTTCTCCGGTGGCATGCGGCAGCGCGCCATGATCGCGATGGCCCTCTCCTGCGACCCGGAGCTGCTCATCGCCGACGAGCCCACCACCGCGCTCGACGTCACCGTGCAGGCCCAGATCCTGGATCTGATGCGGAACCTGCAGGAGGAGTTCAACTCGGCATTGATCATCATCACCCACGACCTGGGTGTGGTCGCCGAGCTCGCCGACCGGATCATGGTCATGTACGCCGGCCGCTGCATCGAGTACGGCACCGCCGTCGACGTGTTCGAGCGACCGGAGCACCCGTACACGTGGGGCCTGCTCGGCTCGGTGCCGCGGCTGGACCGGGCGACCACGGCGCGCCTGATCCCGATCCAGGGCACGCCGCCGTCGCTCATCCAGCTGCCGTCCGGCTGCTCGTTCCACCCACGCTGCCCGTACGAGCCGCGCACCAACGGCCGGAGCCGCACGCAGATGCCGGAGCTCGTCGCGGTGTCCGGCACCCATCAGGTGCGCTGCCATCTGCCGGTGGCCGAGCGGCGGAGCATCTGGGAGAAGGAGATCCGGGCGAAGCTGGCCGGCGGGGAGGCATCGTGAACGAGGTACACCGTCCGGTCGACGAGGATGCCCTGCTGTCGGTGCGGGGCCTGCAGAAGCACTTCCCGATCACCAAGGGTCTGCTCAAGCGCAAGGTCGGCGCGGTGCAGGCGGTCGACGGGGTCGACTTCGACGTGCAGCAGGGGGAGACGCTCGGGTTGGTCGGGGAGTCCGGGTGCGGCAAGTCGACGACCGGCCGCCTGCTCAACCGGCTGCTGGAACCTACCAGCGGCAGGATCGTCTTCGCGGGGCGCGACATCACGCACATGTCCCAGCGCCGGCTGCGGCCGATCCGACGGGACGTGCAGATGATCTTCCAGGACCCGTACTCGTCGCTGAACCCGCGGCACACGGTGAGCGCGATCATCGGCGCGCCGTTCCGGATCCAGGGCATCAAGACCGAGCACGGCGTCAAGCGGGCAGTGCAGGATCTGCTCGACCTCGTCGGCCTCAACCCGGAGCACTACAACCGCTACCCGCACGAGTTCTCCGGCGGCCAGCGGCAGCGGATCGGCATCGCCCGCACGCTCGCCCTCAAGCCGAAGCTGATCATCGCGGACGAGCCGGTCTCGGCGCTGGACGTCTCGATCCAGGCGCAGGTCATCAACCTCCTCGAAGACCTGCAGGACGAGCTCGGCCTGACCTACATCGTCATCGCGCACGACCTGTCGGTGATCCGCCACATCTCGGACCGGGTCGCGGTGATGTATCTCGGGAAGATCGTCGAGATCGCCGACCGCGACAGCCTGTACGACCATCCGCGGCACCCCTACACGAATGCGCTCCTGTCGGCGGTGCCGGTGCCCGACCCGGCGCGGCGGGACCGGGCGCAGCGGGAGCGCATCCTGCTCACCGGCGATGTTCCCAGCCCGATCGACCCGCCGTCGGGGTGCCGGTTCCGCACCCGGTGCTGGAAGGCGCAGGAGATCTGCGCGGTTGAGGAGCCGCCGCTGGTGCCCCGCCTCGGTGACCCGGAGGGGCACGCCACGGCCTGCCACTTCCCCGTCGCCGACGACGAGCAGATCGCCGGCAGGCGGACGCGGCCGCCGACGGCCAGCGTCGTCGAGTAGCCGGCCCAGACATGATCGGGGAGGACCGACAAGCCTGTCCTCCCCGATCATGATCAGGGTCCGCTGTGATTCGACCCGTCTCGCCGCGCCGGAGAACCGCACGGGCGCCGCGCGGACGGGCCACGGCAGCCCGACGCGGTCTACAGCGAGCGGCTCACCGCGCTGGCGACGGCCTGGAGCGACGCGGTGACGATGTTCTGGTCCACGCCGACTCCCCACCGGACGGCGTCGGCGACCTCGCACTCCACGTAGGCCGCCGCCTGCGCGTCACCGCCCGAGGAGAGCGCGTGCTCGTGGTAGTCCAGCACACGCACCACCACGCCGATGCCGGTGAGTGCGTGGACGAACGCGTCGATCGGCCCGTTGCCGATGCCGGCCAGCTCGTGCCGCTGCCCGTCCACGTCCACCGTCACCGAAAGCTCCACTTTGGATTCCACAGTGGATGCTGAGTACTCGACCACCTCGACCTTCGGCTGCCGCTGGTGGCCCACCAGGTACTCGCGGGCGAAGATGTCCCACATCTGTGCCGGGCTCACCTCGCCGCCCTCGCTGTCGGTGTGCCGCTGCACCACGCCCGAGAACTCGATCTGCAGCCGGCGCGGCAGGTCGAGCTGGTGCTCCTCCTTCATGATGTAGGCCACGCCACCCTTGCCGGACTGCGAGTTGACCCGGATGACCGCTTCGTAGGAGCGGCCGACATCCTTGGGGTCGATCGGCAGGTACGGCACGGCCCAGGTGTACTGGTCGACCGGCTTGCCGGCGGCGGCCGCGTCCCGCTCCAGCCACTCGAAGCCCTTCTTGATGGCGTCCTGGTGGGATCCGGAGAAGGCGGTGTAGACCAGGTCCCCGGCGTACGGGTGCCGCTCGTGCACGGGCAGCTGGTTGCAGTACTCCACGGTCCGCTTGATCTCGTCGATCTCGCTGAAGTCGATCTCCGGGTCGATGCCTTGCGAGAAGAGGTTCAGGCCCAGCGTCACCAGGTCCACATTGCCGGTCCGCTCGCCGTTGCCGAACAGGCAGCCCTCCACCCGGTCGGCACCGGCCAGCACGCCCAGCTCGGCCGCGGCCACCGCGGTGCCGCGGTCGTTGTGCGGGTGCAGGCTCAGCACCACCGACTCCCGCCGGGGCAGGTGGCGGTTCATCCACTCGATCGAGTCCGCGTACACGTTGGGCGTGGCCATCTCCACAGTGGCCGGCAGATTCAGGATCAGTGGACGGTCCGGCGTGGGGTCGACCACGTCGATCACCGCCGAGCAGATCTCCAGGGCGTACTCCAGCTCGGTGCCGGTGTACGACTCCGGGGAGTACTCGTAGTAGATGTCGGTGTCCGGGGTGTGGATCTCGGCGTACTTCTGCGCCAGCCGGGCGGCGCTGGTGGCGATATCGGTGATCCCGGCCTTGTCCAGGCCGAACACGACGCGGCGCTGCAGGATCGAGGTCGAGTTGTAGAAGTGGACGATGGCCCGGTCGGCCCCGCGCAGCGACTCGAAGGTGCGGTCGATCAGGTGCTCGCGGCACTGGGTGAGCACCTGGATGGTGACGTCGTCCGGGACCAGGTCCTGCTCGATCAGCTGCCGGACGAAGTCGTAGTCCGTCTGGCTGGCGGACGGGAAGCCGACCTCGATCTCCTTGTAGCCCATCCGGACCAGCAGCTCGAACATGCGCCGCTTGCGGTCGGGCGACATCGGGTCGATCAGCGCCTGGTTGCCGTCGCGCAGGTCGACCGCGCACCAGCGGGGCGCCCGCTCGATGCGGCGGTTGGGCCACTGCCGGTCCGGCAGGTCCACAACGAACTGCTGATGGTACGGCTGGTACCGGTGGACGGGCATGCGGCTGGGGCGTTGCCGGGCGATCGGGTCGCCGGCGGTTACGTCTGACATGGGGCAAGCTCCTGCGTCTAGCTCGGGACGATTTTTCGGTGCGCGAACTCAGTACGAGAGGTGCGCGAACTCGGTACGAGAGAGAGGAATGCGACCGGCGATCGCGAGCTAGCCAGGAGCGCGCATCAACTCCGCGACGAGGTGCCGGCCGAGTGGGCCTCGTCGCGGCGGCCAAGAAGCAGGGCCTGCCCGATGCGCATGATGCCGGCCACGTTACCAGACCCCGCCTCAGCGTGCGGTGGTGAGCCCGGTCACGAGGGTGTCGGCGAGCGAGCCGGCGTACGCCTCGACGGCCTGCGGATCGAGCTCACGCTGGGCGAAGGACAGCAGGAAGGCGTACTGGAGACAGGCGCCGAGCAGCAGCGCGGCGCCGGCATCCGGATCGGCCTCCGGCCGTATCCGGCCGGCCTCCTGCTCGGCGCGCAGGTAGCGGGCGAGGGCCTCGACCGGCCGGTGTGGTCCGGCCCCCCGGCGGGCCGCGGACGTGCGATGCGCGGCGAGCAGGTCCGGCTCGGCGAAGATGGATGCGGTCATCGGGAAGCTCTCCCGGTAGAACTCGATCGCGGCCCGGGCCGTGGCGGCCAGGTTGTCCCGCAGCGACCCGGCGCCGGGCTTCCGGGCCAGCTCCTCGGCGAACGGCCGGAACGTGGGCAGCTTGGCGTGCAGGACGGCCAGGAAGAGATCGGTCTTGTCCTGGAAGTGCTTGTAGAGCGTGGCCTCGGAGTACCCGGCGGCCCGGGCGATCTCCTTGGTGGTGGTGCGCGCGAACCCCCGGGTGCGCATGACGTGCGCCGCCGCGTCGAGGATCTTGTCGCGGGTGTTCACGGCCGCCTCCTTGACAGGAGAGTAAGTGCTCACCATCCTAGGTAAGTAGGTACTCACTAACTAGGAGGCGGGGGATGAAGCTCACGGTCTTCGGGGCCACCGGTGGCACCGGGACGCAGGTGGTCGCTCAGGCGCTGGACGCCGGCCACGAGGTGGTGGCGGTGGTCCGCGACCCGAGCCGGCTGGTGATCCCGGGCGCGGCCGGGCGCGGCGGGCCGGCGGCGCCGGACACCGCGAGCCTTGCGGTTGTCCAGGCTGACGTGATGGACCCAGACGCCATCACGCCTGCGCTGGAGGGCGCCGACGCGGCCGTCTCGGCCCTGGGACCGCGCCGTGCGCAGGCGGGACGCGAGGGCGGCCGGGATCGGGCCATCACGGTCTGCAGCGACGGCATCCGCAGCATCATCCGGGCGATGGACAAGACGGGCGTACGCCGGCTGGTGGCGGTCAGCGCCAACGGCGCGTTCGTCGCCGACGGTGACGGGCTGGTCGCCCGGCTTGTCGGCAAGCCGATCCTGCAACGGCTGCTGCGCGACGCGTTCGCCGACGTCCGGCAGATGGAAGACGAGATCCGGGCCAGCGAGACCGACTGGACGATCATCAGGCCGCCCCGGCTGACCAACGGGCCGCGCCGCGGCCGCTACCGGACCGCGGTGGACGGTCACGCGGGGACCAGGATCTCCCGGGCCGACCTCGCCGATGCGATCCTGACCGCCCTGGCCACCCCGAGCACGGTGAACCATTTCCTCGGCGTCGGTTACTGATCCGGCTGCTGCGTCGCAGGGCTGCTCGGCGTGGTGGGGCTGGGCGAGGCCATCGGCACGGGTGTGCCGCTCACCTCGGGCGCGGGCAGGGAGACGCTGGCCGGGGCCGGGCCGGGCGCGCCGTCGAGCACCAGCGTGCCGAGGTCGAGCTCGGCGCCGGTGAGCGTGCCGTCCCGGTCGAAGCAGTAGATGCCGAGGTCCAGCGGCGCGGCCAGAGACGCCGAGGAGGACTCCACCGAGAAGCACTCGCCGTGGACCTGCTCGATCGGTTTCGCGGTGGAGACCGCGAGGGCGGCCCGCTCGTCGGTGAGCACGATCGGCCAGTCGGTGAAGGCGTGCTGCACCCGCGGGTCGTACGCCGACCCGAGCCGGCGGACGCGCACGCAGCCGGCGGCGACGGGCTGGTCTGCGGCCGGCATCACGCACTGGTAGAGGCCGCTCTTGGTCCGCGCCACGGACACGTCGGTGGTGGCGCCGAGCGCCCCGCGGGTGACATCCACCCGCCAGGTGCCGTCCTGGGCCAGGGTCACCGTCACCGTGCGGTCCGGCAGGTCCGGGGTCAACAGCCGGTAGGTGGCGACCATCCGCCGGTCCTGCGCGGCGGCGGCCCGGGCGGCGAGCTGGGCGCGGGCCGTCGTGGGAGCGGTGGCCACCGGGTCCGGGCTACCGGAGCCCACCGGGGCGGCCGGCGCGGAGGACCCGCAGGCGGCCAGCACGAGCACCAGACCGCCGATGGCGAGCGCGCGGCCGGTCAGCGCCAGCGGGCCGGCGGAGGAGGTGCGCACACGGCAGGACTCTACTAGTCGATCAAGGCAGATCATGCGGAGCGGATCGCGCCAGGGCGTGTCGCGTCTCTGATCTCGGGAAAGTCAGATGGACCGGCGTTCCGGGTCGCCGGTACCCTGAGGGGGTCTTGAGCGGCGCCGCCGGCAGCCAAACCGGCGGCGTTGGCACGTAACGGCAGGATGACACGCGATCGGCAGGAGGGGGCGGCACGCCGTGGCTTTGGTGGTCCAGAAGTACGGCGGCTCCTCCGTCTCTGACGCCGAGCGGATCAAGCGGGTGGCGGAGCGCATCGTGGCCGCCCGCAAGGCCGGCAACGACGTGGTCGTGGTGGTCTCCGCAATGGGCGACACCACGGACGAGCTGCTCGACCTGGCCCACCGGGTGAGTCCGCTGCCGCCCGGGCGGGAGCTCGACATGCTGCTCACCGCCGGCGAGCGGATCTCGATGGCGCTGGTCGCCATGGCCATCCACAACCTGGGCTACGAGGCCCGTTCGTACACCGGCTCACAGGCCGGCGTGATCACCACCTCGGTGCACGGCCGGGCGCGGATCATCGACGTCACCCCGGGGCGGCTGCGCAGCGCGCTGGACGAGGGGGCGATCGTGATCGTGGCCGGGTTCCAGGGTGTGGCGCAGGACACCAAGGACATCACCACGCTCGGCCGGGGCGGCTCGGACACCACCGCGGTGGCGGTCGCGGTGGCGCTGAATGCGGACGTGTGCGAGATATATACCGATGTCGACGGAGTATTCACCGCCGATCCCCGGATCGTCCCCAACGCGCGCCATATCCGGAAGATCACCTACGAGGAGATGCTGGAGCTGGCCGCGTGTGGCGCGAAAGTGCTGCACCTGCGCAGCGTCGAGTACGCCCGGCGGGCGGGGCTACCGATCCATGTCCGCTCGTCCTACAGCAGCAACTCCGGCACGGTAGTCACGGGATCGATGGAGGATCTTTCCGTGGAGCAGGCACTGATCACTGGGGTCGCCCACGACCGCAGCGAAGCCAAGATCACGATCGTCGGCGTGCCGGATGAGCCGGGCGAGGCCGCGCGGATTTTCCAGGCGGTCGCCGATGCGGAGATCAACCTGGACATGATCGTCCAGAACATCTCCACCGAGGGCACCGGGCGCACCGACATCTCGTTCACCCTGCCCAAGGCGGACGGCCCGAGCGCGATGGCCGCGCTCAGCAAGATCCAGGAGTCGGTGGGCTTCCGCAGCCTGCTCTTCGACGACCATGTGGGCAAGGTCTCGCTGGTCGGCGCCGGGATGCGCTCGCACCCGGGCGTGGCGGCGAAGTTCTTCGCCGCGCTCGGCGAGGCGGGCGTCAACATCGAGATGATCTCCACTTCGGAGATCCGGGTCTCCGTGGTGTGCCGGGACACCGACCTGGACACCGCGGTGCGCGCCGTGCACGACGCGTTCGACCTCGGAAGCACGGAGGAAGCCGTGGTGTACGCCGGAAGCGGGAGGTAGCGCAGAGATGACCATCGACGGATGGGCCGGCGGGGACCGGAAGCACGCGGCGCTGCCGACATTGGCCGTGGTGGGCGCGACCGGTGCCGTGGGCACGGTCATGTGCGAGCTGCTGTCCGCGCGCAAGAACGTGTGGGGTGAGATCCGCCTGGTCGCCTCGCCGCGGTCCGCCGGCCGGACGATCGTGGTGCGCGGGGAGGAGCTGACCGTCCAGCCGCTGACGCCCGAGGTGTTCGACGGCGTCGACGTGGCGATGTTCGACGTGCCGGACGAGGTCGCCGCCGAGTGGGCGCCGGTGGCCGCGGCCCGGGGCGCGGTCGCGGTGGACAACTCCGGCGCGTTCCGGATGGACAAGGACGTCCCGCTGGTCGTTCCGGAGATCAACCCGGAGCAGGTGCGCAACCGGCCGAAGGGGATCATCGCCAACGCCAACTGCACCACCCTCACCATGATCGTGGCGATCGCGCCGCTGCACCGGGAGTACGGCCTGCGGGAGCTGGTACTCGCCTCCTACCAGGCGGTCTCCGGCGCCGGCCAGCTCGGTGTGGACACCCTGCACGACCAGCTGGCCAAGGTTGCCGGCGACCGCATGCTCGGCGCCCGGTCGGGCAACGTGCGCCAGGCGATCGGCGACGAGCTGGGCCCGTTCCCCGCGCCGCTGGCCCTCAACGTGGTGCCCTGGGCGGGCTCGCTCAAGGACGAGGGCTGGTCGTCCGAGGAGCTGAAGATGCGCAACGAGTCGCGCAAGATCCTCGGCCTGCCGGACCTGAAGGTGTCCGCCACCTGTGTCCGGGTGCCGGTGGTGACCGGGCACTCGGTGGCGGTGCACGCCGTTTTCGGCACTGAGGTGGACGCCGACGACGCCCGGGAGGTGCTGCGGCACGCGCCCGGGGTGATCCTGGTGGACGATCCGGCCGCCGGCGAGTTCCCGATGCCGATCGACGCGGTGGGCACCGACCCGTCCTGGGTGGGCCGGATCCGGCGGGCCCTGGACGACCCGCGGGCGCTGGACCTGTTCGTGACCGGTGACAACCTGCGCAAGGGCGCGGCGCTGAACACCGCCCAGATCGCCGAGCTGTTGGCGGCAGAGTTCGTCTCAAGATGAGGTTCCGCGTTCCGTAACGGGTCGGGAACGGGTACAGTCGACTGCGGTTTTTGTGTGGGTGGTGCTCAGCCTTTCTCCGTCAGGGGGATGTCGGCCGAAGCAGCCGCTGCTCGAAGACGGCCGGAGCAGGCCAATGCGGCGTGCGTGGCCAATCTGTTGTCCCTGAAGGAGAAGGAAGACATGGCACAGGGTGTCGTGAAGTGGTTCAACGCGGAGAAGGGCTTCGGCTTCATCTCGGTCGACGGTGGTGGCAGCGACGTGTTCGTGCACTACTCGGCGATCCAGGCCGACGGCTACCGCAGCCTGGAGGAGAACCAGCGGGTCGAGTTTGAGGTCGTGCAGGGCGCCAAGGGCCCGCAGGCGGAGGCGGTCCGGCTGGTCTGACCCGGTTCCGAGACGCAGTCTCTGAGCCCCGCACCGCGCAGCGCGGTGCGGGGCTCAGACCGTCATGCACCGGCCCGGTCGCGAAGCGGCTGGATGTGACTGCCCTGTGCGCCCCCGGCCAGCTGGGCCGGGCGGGGACCCCGGTTCGCGGCCGCGGGTGAGCCGGGGGCCACCAGCTCCAGCAGCCCGAGGGCGTGCGCGGGGGCCCCCCCCCCCGCCCCGGTGCCCCCCCCCGGCGGGGGGAACAGGCGGGCCGGCGTGTTCTCCACGGTCTTCTCTGCGATGCCCAGCGACCGGGCGGTCTGGCGTACTGTGTGGCCGGCCGCGATCGAGCGCAGAATGTCGCACTCGCGGGCGGTGAGCTCGGGTAGCCAGCCCGCGGGCTCACCGGAGCGGGCCTGGACCGCGGTGAGCAGCGCGGAGGTCGCGGTCGGATCGACGGTGAGGTGGCCGGCCGCGGCGAGGGTGAGCGCCGGCACCAGCGCGTCGCCGACGCGGTCTTCGGCGATGATGCCGAGCACGCCCCGGCCCATCGCCTCCAGCGTCTCGCCGCGCCGCATCGCGCCGGAGCGCACCAGCAGGACCGGGACCTGGCTGTCCTCCAGACCGTCCCAATCGGAGGGCGCCGGGTCGACCAGCACCAGCAGCACCGGGCCGCGGTCCCAGCGGCTCCAGGTGTCGGTCTCGCCGCGCTGCCCGGCAGCCTCGATGACGAACGGGATCCGGCTGGCCAGCAGCGCCACCACCACGTGGTGCCGGGCCGGGGTGTCCGGCCCGCGCAGGACGACCAGCATCACACCGCCCGGCTTGGCGACCCGCGGGCTGGGCAGCGGTGGCCGGCCGACCAGACCGAGCGCGGCCGCGCGGGCGATCGCATGGCTCTGGCTCGCCACGTCGAGCTTGTGGTAGATGCGCCGCTTGCAGTTCTCCACTGTGAACGTGCTCACGCCGAGCAGCTCGGCGATGCGGCTCACCGTGTGCCCGGCGCCGATCAGCGTGATGATCTCCCGCTCCTGGTCGGTCAGGCCACTGTCCGGTGTGGCCATGGCGGTCATCGACCGCAGCGCGTTCGCGTGCTGGTGCAGCACCAGCAGCAGCGCGTCCAGCCCGTGCGAGCAGGGGATCAGCGTGTCCACGCCGACCTGCCAGGTGGCCGCCAGGTCGGCGGGGGAGAGCTGCTCGTAGACCATGACCACACGGGTGCGCTCGAACCGCATCCGCAAAGTCCTCAGTGGATCCAGTGAGGTGATCTCAGCGAGGAATGGCGGCGCGGTAGCGACGACACGGGCATAGCCATCCAGATCGGACGGTGCTCGAGATCGGCGTGGAGCCCTCGGTAGAAGAGGTCTGCCAAGATCCTTCTCCGTCACGAGGACTCCACGTGATCGCCTATCGTGCCATGGTTGACGTCCCCCGGGAACTGGTCGTCTATGTCGCCTCGCTGCTACGCGCCGAACGTCGCGTTCGCCGAACCCGCAATCGGACCAGGGCGTTGACCTGCTTCCGGCAGGCGCTGTTCGGGCTGGTGTGGTTCCGCAAGCGCGAGGACCTGACCACGCTGGGGGCCGGGTTCGGTATCAGCCGAGCCACCGCCTACCGCTACCGCGACGAGGTAGTCGCGGTGCTGTCCGCGCAGGCACCGGGCCTGCACGAGGCCCTGCAACGGGTGCACGAGCAGGGCTGGGCGTACGTGATCCTGGACGGCAAGATCGTCGACACCGACCGGTGCGCGGAGAAAACCACCAGCCGTCAAGGCGAAACCATCGACGCCTGGTATTCCGGCAAGACGCGCGATTTCGGCGCCAACATCCAGGCGGTGATGCGCCCCGACGGGTTCCCGGTGTGGGTTTCCGACGTCGAGCCCGGCTCGGTTCACGATCTGACCGTCGCGCGCGAACACGCCCTGGGCGCGTTGTACGCCTTCGCCGCCCAGGGGCTACCGACCCTGGCCGACCCTGGATACGAAGGCGCAGGCCATGGCGTGTTCACCCCGGTCAAGCAGCCTGCCGACGGCGCCAGGCTCGCCGTCGACAACCGCACCTACAACCTGTTGCTGCGGTCAATGCGTTGCAAAGGTGAGCGCGGCTTCGCGCTGCTGGTCGGCCGCTGGCGTGTCCTGCGCCACGTCACTGTTTCCCCGCGCCGGATCAGCGACATTGCTCGGGCCGCTCTAGTGCTCACGCATTTCGAACACGGATACCTATCTTGTTGAGATCACCTCACTGCGCCAGGCATGAGATGCTTGCACCGAGAGTGCCCTTCCGAGCCGGTCCGATCTGGGTCCTAGACAAACCCGATTATCCCAGCTCACGGGGCACT
>JADGHC010000125.1 GCA_019689655.1 Microbispora sp. | reverse complement strand
GGCGAGGGGACGACGGGTCTCGTAAGCGGTGATCTGGCGAGCGAAGGCCTGGGGTAGGCGAGGGTGCGGAGGGGCGCCGGCCGGGTGGGTGAGGGTCCGGTCGGCGAGGGCTTCAATCCGGATCATCGCGGCGCGGGACGCAGCGGGGCCGCACGGGCGTGGCGCGGGATGCGGCAGGGTCGCAGCAGCGGGGCGCGAGGCGCAGCAGGGCCGCACGGGCGTGGCGCGGGATGCGGCAGGGCCGCACTGGCGCGGCGCGAGGCGCAGCAAGCCCACCGCGCGGCCCGGAGCCGAGGCAAGGCCGTACGCACCGGCGCGGGCAGGCATCGCCCTCGCTCTCGGCGGATTGACCCAGGCGGGGGCCGGGTGGCCACTGGCCTTTCATGCCCGGCCGCGACGCCGCCGCCATCGGCCTTCTCGTCACAGCCGCCGGCTTACGCGGCGCCGGCCTCGCACTTTTCCGTACCGCGAACGACCAGTTCGAACCTCCCGCCGCAACTCACGCGGTGACCTGCCTCGGGACGTGGACTGGGGACCCGGCACGTGAACACCGGCCACGCCGCCCGAGCCCGCAGTCGACTCGGGCCCTTACGGCGCCCGCCGCATGGACAATCTCGCGGTTTCTGACAAATGTCACGGCCAGGTGGTGGGCAACGGCGCTACCGGCGTGGTTGCCGCCCGATCAGGATCGACGGCATGACATCGCAGACGAACTCGATTGAGACAAACGCCGACGCCCGCAAGATGCTCCACATCGCCAAGGTGCTTCTGGGTCTCTACGCCGTGGTGAGCGTGCTGACTCTGGTGGCGATCGTGGTGCTCAGCGGCAATTCCGACATCGTCACCGACGCCGTGTGGGTCCGCGGTTCCATCCTGGCGGTGGCTTCGCTGATCACGTTCGCGCTCGGCGTGTCGATGGCAAGAGGCTCGCGCAGCAGCTATCGCAGGGTACAGATCATCGCGCTGGCGCAAGTCGTGGCGGTGATCGTGATCGAATGCCTCCCGGGTGGTTTCCCGCTCTGGTTCAAGATGGAGAACGGCGTGTGCGGCACCCTGCTGCTCATCGTCGTACTGGTCACCGTCGCCCGCAGCGTCCGCGAGGTCTTCGCCGCCCGATGAGTACGGCTCTCGCCACGGCAGGCTGCTACGCACGGCGTTCGCTCCGCAATTGGGGGCGGTAGCGTGACACGCGTGGATGACCGCTGGGAATCCGCGGAACTGCACGGCGCTGACGAGCGACGCAGACTGTTGCTCTCGCTCGGCATGCTTTGCTACCCGGTCCTCGCAGCCGCCGGCGTGGCTCAGTACGCGCACGGCAGCGGCCTCGTCCTCGGGTACCTGTTGCTGGTCGCCGTCTCGGCGTGCTACTTGGCCGCCGTCCTCGCCGCGATGCGGTCCGCGTGGCGCGCGTACTGGCTGCTGCTGGCAGTGATGACGGTGTTGGCCCTCGCGGTCGCGCCACTGGCCCACGAATACGCGCTGATCCTCGCCGCTGTGATCGTTCCGGTCGCGACGGCGCGCGCCGGGCCACGGGGTGCGGTTGTCCTCGTGGGCCTGGGGGCTGCGGCATGCGTCGTGACACCGATGATCGTGCCCGGATGGGACAGCGGCCCGGGCTGGTACTACGCCGTCGCCGTCGTCTTCACCGCGCTGTTGGTCCATGCCTTCAGCCGTACGGCGACGGCCAACCGGCAGTTGCGCGAGGCGAGAGCCGAAGTGGCCCGCCTCGCCTCGGAGAGCGAACGCAACCGGATCGCCCGGGACCTGCACGACCTGCTCGGCCATTCACTGACCGCGATCACCGTGAAGAGCGGCCTGGCCCGGCGGCTCGCCGTCGGCGCACCGCCCGCGGCACTGGCCGAGATGGAGTCGGTCGAGCGGTTGGCGCGGCAGACGTTGGCCGACGTACGGGCCGCGGTGTCCGGCTTCAACGACGTCACGCTCGCCGGCGAACTGGCGCGCGGACGTGAACTGCTCCGTGCCGCCGGAGTCGCCGCCGATCTCCCGACCGCGTACGAAACGGTGCCTGCGGAGCGGCAGGAACTGTTCGGCTGGGTAGTCCGCGAAGGGCTGACGAACGTCGTGCGGCACGCACGGGCGACCCGATGCTCGGTCGTGCTCACCGCGACCTCGGTGGAGGTACGCGACGACGGGATCGGCGGCGCGCCCGGCGCCGGATCGGGGCTCGACAGCCTGCGAACCAGAGTGGCCGCGGCGGGTGGGGAGCTGGCCGCCGGTCCGGTGCGGCCCCGTGGGTGGTCGCTCAAGGTGGTGATGCCGCAATGACGGCGTTGTGGATGGAGGCACCGGTATGACGATCCGGCTGCTGCTCGCCGATGATCAGGAGATGATTCGGCAAGCTTTGCACACGCTGCTCGACCTGGAGCCGGATTTCGAGGTCGTGGCGTCGGTGGGCCGCGGCGACGAGGTCACGGCCGCCGCGCTGGAGCACCACCCGGACATCGCGCTGCTCGACATCGAGATGCCGGGGCTGGACGGGCTCGCGACGGCCGCCGTACTCGCCGCTCAGGTGCCCGACTGCCGCGTCATCATCCTGACCACGTTCGGCCGTACCGGATATCTGCGCCGGGCGATGGAGGCGGGCGCCGTCGGGTTCGTCGTCAAGGACGCCCCCGCCGAGACCCTCGCCGACGCCATACGACGTGTCGCGGCCGGTGAGCGTGTCGTCGATCCGGCGCTGGCCGCCGCCACGCTCGCGGCCGGCGAGTCACCGCTGACCGCCCGTGAACGCGACGTCCTCATCGCCTCCCGGACGAGCTCCAGCGTCGCCGAGATCGCGGCCCGGCTGTATCTCGCCGAAGGCACCGTACGGAACTACATCTCCTCGGCCACCACCAAGACGGGCACCCGCAACCGCATCGAGGCGCTTCGCGTGGCCGAGGAACGCGGCTGGCTCTGACGCTTCGGCCGGACCGGTCGCGCCCGGATGACGTTCCATGACGCTCCTCGGCCGGGCTCCCGGCGGGGAGTCGTTGCCCCCTGCCGTGCCAGACTCGTCGCGCTTACCACCATCGCCACGTCCTGACCCTTAAGCGGGAAAAGGGAGGCGTCACGAGGGGTATGAGTCGGATGCGTGCTTGTGCGGTGAATGAGAAGGCAGGTGTGCACCGGATGGATGACAGCAGGGCAGGCAGTTCCCGCGTCGTGACGGCGCCCGCCCGGCGTCTTGCCATCGCCGCGATCCTCGTCGCGGTGCCGGGCGTCGGCATCTCGGTCGCCGCGGTGCCGCCGGCGCTCGCGATGCCTGTCCCCGCGGTCGGTCACGCCCTTCACGGCCAAAGCGCACTGGGCACACACATTCCTACTGGTAAGGGCACGAAGGGCCTCAAGGGTAAGAAGGGCCCCAAGGCTAAGAAGGGTCCTAAGGGCAAGAAGGGCAAGGGGCCTGGTGGCGGCGCTCGCATCGGCGCCCGTCTGGCCGGATTCGGCGGCGGTTTCGGTGACGGCGACGATGGCGGCGGCGGCATGCAGTACACGACCGGTATGAACACGGCCAACGCGCCGACGATCAGCAGCCCGCCCTATCAGGCGGCCACGGGAAGGCGCAATGTGAACGCCCCCGCGGGCAATAGCGCCGTCGACTTCGCCGGGGTCCAGCAGGTGTCGAGCGTCAGCGTCTTCACCGACTCCCTCAGCGGCAACTGCCAGAGCGGCATCGACACCTGTTCGATCAACCAGCAGTTGCGGGCCAACGAGAGCAGGGGCGGCAGCATCGGGCACTAGCCGTTCCGGCAGCGCAACGGGCGTCCTCCCCGGAGGGAGGACGCCCGTCTCGGTACGCCCGTCTCGGTTCTGGTGGACCGGGATCAGAGCTCGCCGCTCTCGATCGCCTGCTTGAGCGCCTGCTGCAGCTGCTGGTGCGAGGCGGTGCCGTTCGCGGCGACGAAGTCGATCAGCGAGTCGTCCGCCTCGAAGGTGAGGTTCTCCGTGACCTTGGTCTTCCCGCCGGGCAGCGCAGTGAAGGTGATCTTCTGGTGCGTCACCACGTTGGGTTCCGACCAGCTGTCGGTCTCGTAGTAGAGCTTGTTCGGGTGTAGCCGCTGCTGCGCGTGGGTCTTGCTGACCACGGTCGTGCCCTCGTACGGGATCTCCTCGATCGCCGTGAGGTTGCGGTAGGTCGTGGCGCCAGCCCGCCACTCCTTGTGCGTGACGACCCGCTTCAGGAACGGGTTCATCCCGATGTGGTTGTTGAAGTCCGAGTACTTGCAGAAGGTCGTCGACGCCGGCGCGTTGATGACGACGGAGATGCTGTTGGTGACCTGGCTCCGGCCGGAGCCGGGGGCGGGCGGAGTGTTGTCGGTGAAGTGGTAGGTGTCGTAGGCGGTCTGCCACTCCTGGGCGAGTTCCGCGTCGCTCTCGGACGTGCCGCCGGGCGTGGTGTCGGCGTTCGCGGGGGCGGCCAGGGTGGCGAGGATGAAGGCGGCGGCGAACATCGGGGCCGCGACCGCTCGCAGGATGTTTCTCACGTTTACCTCGGAAAGAGGGAGAAATGGTGCGAGTGATCTTTTACCGCACCAGAGCCGTGGGACAGAAGTGCCCATGCCGGAATCGGTATGCGCCGGGTGCCGCAGAGCCGGACACGGCGTACGTTGATCGCCCCGGCCGGCGCGATGACGGGCGAGGCCGGCCGCACCCTGATCGGAACCTGGCATCGTGGGATCTATGACTACGGCGAAGATGCGGGTAAAGGGTTTCGATCACCTGGTGCTGACCGTGGAGGACGTCGAGCGTTCGCTGGCGTTCTACTGCGACGTCCTCGGGCTGGAGCCGGTGCGGGTGGACGAGTGGCGGGCCGGCAAGGTGCCGTTCCCCTCGGTGCGGGTGTCGCCCGACACGATCATCGATCTGCTCCACGGCTCCCGCGGCGAGTCGAACGTCGACCACTTCTGCCTGGTCGTCGATCCGCTCGACTGGCAGGAGGTCATCGATTCCGGCCTCCTCACCGTCGTCGACGGACCGGGCACCCGGTTCGGGGCGCGTGGCGATGCGATCTCGGTCTACGTGAAGGACCCCGACGGCAACGTCATCGAGCTGCGCTGGTATCCCCAGGACGCCGAAGGATCTCAGGTCAGGTCCCACAGCAGCCGGTAGAAGGCGATGCGCTCCGGGTCGGGGGCCACGCCGTACGCGTCGTACACGACGCCGTCGTACCCGGGGCCGTAGTTCCACTCGGTGCTCCAGGCCGCGACCGCGAGGTCGGCCCACCGGTCGGCCACGCCGAGCGAGCCGAGATCGACGTGCCCGGCGAACGTCCCGTCGTCGTGCAGCAGGGTGTTGGGCGCGCAGGCGTCGCCGTGGCAGACGACGAGGCGGTCGACGGCGGGCGGCTCGCCGATGCGCCGCCGGACATCGTCGCGGCCGCGCAGCCGCCGCTCGACGCCCCAGTCGTACGGGCACCCGGAGACGGGCAGCGTGTCGTGGAGCAGGCGCAGCCCCCGGCCGATCGCCGCCGCGGCCGTGGCGGGGTCGGCGGCCCAGCGCGGGTCCACCGCCGAGCGGCCGGGGAGCGCCGCCGTGACCAGCCAGGAGCCGTACGCGTCCGTTCCCCGTGCCAGGACCCGGGGAACGGGAACCCACCGCCCCGCCCACGCCAGGCGCTCCGCCTCGCCGGCCAGGTCGATCCCGGGGGTGCCGGCGGCGGCCCACTTGACGTACCGGGTGCCGCCGTCCGGGCCCTCCAGCCGGAACGTCAGGCCGCCGAGCTCGTTGCGCCACACCGGCGTGATCACGTCGTTTCCGGCGAGTTCGGCGACGGGGCCGGGCACCTCCACCGGTCCGGCCGGAGCGGAGGCGAGCGGGGGACGGTTCATGGCCTCATTTTCCCGGGGTGCGGACGGCGGGCTCCGCGACCACCGGCGGCCGGGTGCGCACCCACCGGCGGGTCGCGGAGGGATGAACGCGGGTCCCGAGGTCAGGGCTTGACCGCGACGCCGCCGTATGCCCAGGCGTGCCCGCCGCCGGGGATGTGTTCCTGAGGCTCGGCCGGGTCCGGGCGCCACTGCACCACTTCGACGATGCCCGGGTCGACGAGCTGCCAGCCCTCGAAGAACTTCGACACCTCGTCATGGCTGCGCGGCACCATCGGCGACGTGCTGTTGTCGTACGGCTTGGACAACTCCTCGCCCACCTGGGGAGCGAAGTCGAGCGTGATGTGCGACAGCAGCAAGTGGCTACCCGAGGGCACAGCCGCCTTGAACCGCTCGACCACGCCGTACGGGTCTTCCTGGTCGGTGATGAAATGCAGGACACCTGCCAGGATGACGGCCACCGGGCGGGAGAAGTCGATCACGGCCAGCACCTCGGGATGGGTGAGGATCGTCTCCGGCTCCCTTATATCGGCCTCGATCACGGAGGTCGCCCCGGTGCCGGTCAGCAGGGCGCGGCCGTGCACCAAGACGATGGGGTCGTTGTCCACGTACGCCACCCTGGCCTCGGGGTTGACCTGCTGTGCGATCTCGTGGGTGTTGCCCTGGGTGGGGATGCCGGTGCCGAGGTCGAGGAATTGCGTCATGCCCGCTTCGGCGGCGAGATGACGCACCGCCCGGCGGAGGAAGGCGCGGTGAGCGCGGACGCCCTCGCGTACCCCCGGCGAGATCTTGACGAGTTGCTCGGCCGCCTCGCGGTCGGCCGCGAAGTTATCCTTGCCGCCGAGCAGGTAGTCGTAGATCCGTGCGGGGTGCGCGACCTTGGTGTTGATCCGCTTCAGGATCTGCTCGGAATGCTCGGAATCCGTCACGTCGGCCATTTGTGCTCCTGTTCTCATCGCCGGTCTCACTGCCGGGAGGGGGAGGGATCGAATCGGTCGACGACGAGCAGGGCGCCCCGGGGCGGGCTTCCTGGTGAGGATCGCCTCCGATGCGCTACCGCTTGGGTGGCGCGGTGCTGCCGCGTACGACGAGGGTTGTGGCGAACGGGCCCGGCTGATGGCGATCCGCCGGTGACCCGGCTCCGGCAGGTGACGGGTGGCGCCGAGCCCGCCGTTCCACGTTGCCCGCGCCCACGGAGGGGACCCGGTGCCCGGGATCATCCGTAGGGTCCAGGAGGACGAGGGGGACCTTGCGAGCCGCGAGCCGTTCCCGCTGCGGCGCGCGCCTGCGGAAACAGTGCTCCCGGATGAGGCCCTCGATCATCGCGCGGGTCTCGACGGCTCGTCGGCAACGGTCACAAGGCGCAGTCTAATGACGAGTTGCGGGCGCGGCCCTAAATTTTTCGGGATTTGTCTCCCCGTGGTCGGCGGAATGCCCATCTGGCGTTTTGATTGTGCGCCCGAAATTTTCGACAGTCTTACGCCGTGCTCGAAGCTTCGGGCGCCGCAAGCGGCGCCCGGTGTCCGTCATGCGTACGGGACCGTGAGGAAGCCGAAGTGGTCTTTGCCCACGACGACCTCGTTGCGGAGCTCGCCGACCTCCTCGATGTCTATGGCGATCAGGTCGCCCGCCCGCAACCGGAAGTCGAGGTCGGGCACGAGACCGGTCCCGGTGGCGAGCACGGCGCCGTGGGGATGGTTCTCGGAGTGGAACAGATAGGCGGTGAGCTGGGCGAACGAGCGTTTGATCTGACTGGTGGAGGTCGTGCCGTCCCAGATGGGGGCGCCATCGCGCGTGACCGTCATGCGGATGGCGAGGTCGGAAGGATCGGCCTCCCACGCCGGCCTGATGCCGGGGGACAGAGCGCACGCGCCGGCGTACATCTTGGCCTGCGGCAGGTAGAGGGGGTTCTCGCCTTCCACCGACCGCGAGGTCATGTCGTTGCAGACGACGTAGCCGACGATCTCCTCGAACCGGTTCACCACGAGCGCCAGCTCGGGCTCGGGGACGTTGAGCGCCGAATCGGAGCGGATGCCGACGGGTTCGCCGTCGGTGACCACCCGCCAGGCGGGTGACTTGAAGAACAGCTCGGGGCGTTCGGCGTCGTAGACCAGCTCGTAGACAGATTTGAGGGCGCTTTCCTCCACGCGCGCGTCCCGGGAGCGTACGTAGGTCACCCCCGAGGCCCACACCTCCGTGGCGCCGTCCACGGGTGCGAGCAGACGCATCTCGCTGAGCGGGCCGTCAGGGGTGGCGTCGGTACAGATCCGTTCGATCTCCTCCTTCCGGTGCCGGAGAAGCTCGAACATGCCGGCGACCGGCAGGGTGGACACGACGCCGTTATCCGACACCCCGACGCGTGGACGGGGGTCGCCGGGCCGGAGGTACCTGACGATGTGCACTCGGACATCCCTTCCGCCGTGCAGCGCTTCACCCGAGAGGGGTGAAATCTGGACAAAGCCATTGTGATCGGCGACGGTGGTGGTTGTAAACGTTACCGACTACGTTTGCAAAGGAGTGCTCGGATGACCACTGTGAGACCGGAGTCCGGGGCGATCTACGCTGATCCGGCCGCTCCCGTGGGGGAGCGCGTGGCGGATCTGCTCGCCCGGATGAGCCGGGAGGAGAAGCTCGCACAACTGGGAAGCGTCTGGTCGTTCTCGCTGCTGGAGGGCGGCCGGTTCTCGGAGGAGCGGGCGCGGGCCGCCTTGCGGCACGGCCTGGGGCACGTGACCCGGGTCGCCGGGGCCACCAATCTCAAGGCCGTCCAGGTGGCGCAGGTGGCGAACGCGATCCAGCGCTTTCTGGTGACGAAGACCCGGCTGGGCATTCCGGCGATCGTGCACGAGGAAGTGTGCTCCGGCCTGATGGCGCGCGAGGCGACCGTCTTCCCCCAGGCGATCGGGGTCGCGAGCACTTGGGAACCGGAGCTCAACCGGCGGCTGGCGGACGCCGTCCGCGCCCAGATGCGTGCGATGGGCGGCCACCAAGGGCTCTCCCCGGTGCTGGACGTCGTGCGGGACCCGCGATGGGGCCGGACGGAGGAGACCTACGGCGAGGACCCGTACCTGGTCGCCCGCATGGGCGCGGCGTTCATCCGGGGCCTCCAGGGCGATTCTCCGGCGGAGGGCGTCATCGCGACGGCCAAGCACTTCGTCGGTTACGGGGCGTCCGAAGGCGGGTTGAACTGGGCGCCGGCGCACCTGCCGCCCCGGCTGCTACGCGAGGTGTATCTGTATCCGTTCGAGGTGGCGGTCCGCGAGGCGGGCCTTCAGTCGGTGATGGCCGGATATCACGAGCTGGACGGCATTCCCTGCCATGCCAACCGCGAGCTCCTCACCGACGTCCTGCGCGGGGAGTGGGGCTTCACGGGCACCGTCGTCTCGGACTACTTCGCCGTCGAGGACCTCCACTCGTACCACCACTTCGCCGAGGACAAGCGGCGCGCGGCGGTTTCGGCGCTCACCGCGGGCGTCGACGTCGAGCTTCCGGCCACGGACGCGTACGCGGACGCGCTGGCACACGCCCTGGACGCCGGTGAGGTCGGCGAGAGGGAACTGGACGAGGCGGTCGCGCGGGTGCTCCGGCACAAGTTCGAGCTCGGCCTGTTCGAGAACCCCTACGTCGACGAGGGCGCGGTCGCGGTGACGGTGAACGCCGAGCGGCACCGGGAGGTGGCGCTGGAGACGGCCCGCCGCAGCCTCGTCCTGCTCAAGAACGAGGGTATCCTGCCGCTGCGGCCCGGCATCGGAACGGTCGCGCTCATCGGGCCGAACGCCGACAGCGCCCGGCACCTGCTCGGCGACTACTCCTTCGCGGCGCATGTCGAGTCGCTGATGGAGGCGCGCGAGCGGAAGGGCCTGCTCGGCCAGACGATGACGATCCCGGACGACCTCGAGATCGAGGAGAGCACGGACGGGATCCCCACGGTGCGCGACGAGCTCACGGCCCGCCTGGGCGGCCGGGTGCGCTACGCGCGCGGGTGCGACGTGCTCGACCCGTCGAAAGACGGGTTCGCCGAGGCGGTCGCGGCCGCCGCGGCCGCCGACGTCGCGGTGCTGGTCCTGGGAGACCGTTCGGGGCTGACGACTCGGGCCACGACGGGAGAGTCGAGGGACCGGTCCAGCCTGGAGCTGCCCGGCGTTCAGGAGGACCTGGTCCGTGCCGTCGTCGCCACCGGCACCCCCGTGGTGGCGGTGCTCGTCGCCGGCCGGCCGGTCGGCGGCGACTTCCTGCACGACAACTGCGCCGCGGTGCTGATGGCCTGGCTGCCCGGGCAGACCGGCGCGCGGGCGATCGCCGAAGTGCTGCTCGGCGAGGTGAACCCGAGCGGGAAGCTGCCCATCTCCTACCCCCGCTCCGTGGGCCAGATACCCGTCTTCTACGGGCACAAGGTGTCCGGCGGGCGGTCGCACTGGCACGGCGACTATGTCGATTCGCCCGTCAGCCCGCGATATCCGTTCGGCCACGGGCTCGGGTACGCCCCGTTCGTCATCGAAGACGTCGCGCTGGACCGCACCGAGGTGCCCGCAGGGGACAGCGTCACCGTGGAGGCCACCGTGGCCAACACGGGTGATCGGACGGGTGAGGAAGTCGTCCAGCTCTACATCCGGGATCCGCAGGCGACGGTCACCCGGCCCGTGCTCGAGTTGAAGAACTTCGCTCGTGTACGCGTCGATCCGGGACGGCGAGTGGCCGTACGGTTCCGCCTGCCGACCGGTCAGCTCGGTTTCTATGACCGAAATATGGACTATGCGGTAGAAAGCGGACGTATTGCGGTCTATGTCGGATTCTCCTCCGGCGCTCTCACTCCCGCGGGCACGTTCGCCATCACCGGCGCCGCCGGCCGGTCTGAGGTCCGAAAGGTCTACACGGGCGGTGCCGGCATCGTGGAAGTCCCGCCGGCGACCGCGCGGCCGAGATGACGGCACGGCAGGCGGGGCAGGGGCCGGGGCGACCCGGCACGGTCCTTTTCGGACACGCGTCGAGCGTGCCGAGGGGCCGAAATGGGTCTTGTGTTGGCATTCATTATCGCCTACGTTAAACGTCGGAAACGTAACCGATAACGATTGCAATGGAAGAAGGTGGCATGGCCGACGGCGTCACGCCGGTGACGATGAGCGACGTCGCGCGTCTGGCGGGCGTCTCCACCGCGACGGTGTCGCGGGTGGTCAACGGGCGTTACGGCGTCAGTGCCAGCACCATCGCCCAAGTCCGCGCGGCTATCAAGCAACTGGGTTATGAGTCGAGTCTCGTGGCGGCCAGCCTGCGCCGCAGCCGTACCAACGTGCTGGGCCTGGTGACGCACAGCTTCCAGTCCTACACGGCGGAGGTGCTCAAGGGCGTGATGGACGCCCTGAGCCAGTCGGGCTTCGACCTGATCATCTACGCCAACAGCGACCTCTACGGGACGTATTCGGAAGGCTGGGAGCAGCGGCACCTGACACGCCTGTCGGGCACGCTCACGGACGGGTGCATCGTGGTCACGCCCTGGGGCGAGGTGCGCAGCAGCACCCCGGTCGTGGTCATCGACCCGGTGAGGGACTCGACGGCGCCGTCCGTGACCGCCGACAATCTCGCGGGCGCGACCCAGGTGGTCGAGCATCTGCTCGGCCTGGGGCATCGGCGCATCGGATTCATCGCCGGCCGTTCCAGCCTCGCGGCGGCCTGGTCGCGGGAGGAGGGTTACCGGAGGGCGCTGACCGAAGCGGGAATCCCGGTGGACCCGACGTTGATCGGCAGGGGGGACTTCAACCCCGAGTCCGCGATCCCCCTGGCGCGTGCGTTGCTGGACCGGCCGGACCGGCCGACGGCGATCTTCGCGGCGAGCGACGGAATGGCCTTGAAGGTCCTGGAGGTCGCGAGGGAACTGGGGCTGGCGGTTCCCGGCGACCTGTCGGTGGCCGGCTTCGACAACATCCCGGAGTCGGCGCTGGCCGAACCGGCGCTGACCACGGTGGACCAGTCGATGTACCAGCTCGGCTACGAGGCCGCCAACATGCTGAAGTCGCTGGTGACCGGTGAGTGGGACGGCCCCGGCCAGATAACGCTTCCGACCAGTTTGGTGATCCGCGGTTCCACCGCGGCGCCGAAACTCTGACATCCGACCTCCGGGTGCACCGGCCAGGTGCACCCGGTGTTCAGGAATACCGTGACGAACGTGACGAACGGAGGTGTGGACACACAGGCAAACCGCGTCACATCCACCGAGAAACCAGAACCGGCCGAGCGGCCCCACCCGCTGACGGCCATCAAAGGAGTTTCGGTATGTCATTACTTTATCACGGCAGGATGCGCCCCCTGCGCGCCCGCCGGCTCTCGGCGGTGGTCGCCGCCGGTGCCGTCGCGCTCGCGGCGGCGTCACTCGTACCACGGCCGGCGGCGGCGGACACGCCCTGGCTGAGCGTGTCGGACGACGGCTACGCGTCGTTCAGTGTCCCGGCGTCCTACGTCCAGGCCAATGCGGGCCAGGTGTCGCAGGTGGTCATCGAGGGGAACTTCGGCCCCTCCTTCACCTGGGCGGAGTTCGGCCTGACGCGCAGGGGCGACGTATGGTCGGGCGTCCTCGGCCCGCTCAAGCCGGGGCTGTACTCCTACCAGGTCACGGGAGACGACACCAAGGGGCTCAAAGACCCGACGAACGACACCGGCGTGGCGTCCAAGCCCCTGTGGAGCACCTTCATGGTGCCGGGCGACTCGGCGCGCCTGCTGACGGACGTACCTCAGGGACAGGGGGGTACGGTCGAGACCCTGACCTACCAGGTCAAGAAGCAGGAGCGGTCGGCGCTGGTCTGGACGCCGCCGGGCTACCAGGCCAAGCTACCCGGTGATCCGCCGGGCCCGAAGGGACCCGGCGGCCCCAAGGGGCCGAAGGATTACCCGGTGCTGTTCCTGCTGTCCGGCGAGGGACAGAGCGCGACCGACTGGCTCGACCTCGGCCGGGCCAAGCAGATCCTCGACAACCTGTCGGTCCAG